>SLIO01000271.1 GCA_007135635.1 Methylomicrobium sp.
TAAAGCGATCACAACCATCGAGGGTCTTGCTTCCGAGCAAGGTCTGCATCCGGTGCAACAAGCCTGGATCGACAAGGACGTGTCTCAATGCGGTTATTGTCAGCCCGGGCAAATCATGGCGGCTGCCGCCTTACTGCGGGAGAATCCGAATCCGAGCGACGACGAAATCAGGGCGAAAATGACCAACTATTGCCGCTGCGGAACCTATCTACAAATTTTCGAAGCGGTCAAACAAGCGGCGCAACTTACAGGAGAACAGTCATGAGCACTTTATCGAATTTGTCGATGACGCGCCGGCAATTTCTGGGCGCCGCTGCGGCCGGCGCCAGCGTATTTGTGTTAGGGATTTCATTGCCCGGTTGCGCCAAGGTTGACGAACAAGGCGAAGGCGTGATCAATGCCTTCATCGGAATCGATGAAAACGGTTTCGTTATTTTTCAAAATCCTTTCATCGAAATGGGGCAGGGGACCTATACCTCGATACCTGCCATCATGGCCGAAGAGTTGGATGCCGACATGGCGATGCTCAAGGTCGTACAAGCACCGCACGGGCCGGAATACCGCATCATGTTCAACAATACGACGCGTTTTACCGGCGGCAGTTTCAGCGTGCGCTCGTCCTATATGACCATGCGAAAAGCCGGTGCGACCGCACGGACTATGCTTATCGAAGCCGCAGCCGGCAATTGGCGTGTGCCGCCGGCCGAATGTACGACTGAACCGGGCGTCGTGATTCATCAGGCTAGTGGAAAAAAATTGACTTACGGTGAATTGGCGCCCTTGGCTGCTAAACTTGATATACCCGCAGACGTACCGCTGAAGGACGATGCGTCGTTCCGGTTGATCGGCAAGCCGGTCAAGCGGACCGATAGTCTTGTCAAAGCCACAGGAGAAGCCGAATTCGGCATCGATATCAAAGCCGATGGACTGCTGTATGCCGCGGTCAAACAATCGCCGGTATTCGGCGGTTCGGTCCAATCCTACGATCAAGACGCGGTTCTGAATATGCCCGGCGTTGTCGCGGTCGAGGAGATACCGAACGGTGTCGCCGTGATTGCCGATCAATATTGGCGAGCCAAAAAAGCCTTGGAGCAATTACCGGTGACTTTCGATGAAGGCGATAATGCCGATTTCTCATCGAAGGAATACTTGGAGAAACTTAAAACCGCGTTGAGCGAACCTGGCGTTATGGTCGAAAACGTGGGCGATGCCGGTATTGCCTTGTCCGAAGCGGCTAAAACTATCGAAGCGGTTTATCATGCGCCGTTCCTTGCGCACCAAACGATGGAGCCGATGAATTGCACCGCGCTGGTCACTAATGACCATTGCAAGGTTTGGGCGCCGAATCAAGGCGCAGATTTCGTCGCCAAAGTCGCCGCCGAAATTACAGGTTTGAAGTTGAATGCCATCGAGGTCATGACCCCCTTCCTCGGTGGCGGTTTCGGAAGGCGCTTCATTATGGATTACACGGCGCAGGCGGTAACGTTGGCCAAGAAACTTCCGGGTCGGCCGATCAAAGTCATTTGGACGCGTGAGGAAGATACGCAACACGACCATTATCGTCCGATGACCGTAGCCAAATACCGGGCAGGCTTCGATGCGCAGGGCAATCCACTTGCGATTCAAATCACGACGGCAGGCGAGGGACCGTCGGGCCGCCTTAATCCCGAGTTTTTGAAAGATCCCGCTATCGACGAAAGCATCTTCGAAGGCGGTCCCAATCAGCCCTATGCGATACCGAATAAGCGCGCTAATGTGGTCAATGTGCCGGTTAAGCCCATACCGATCGGTTATTGGCGATCGGTCGGCAATTCGCAGAATGCGTTTTTCAAGGAGTCGTTTATCGATGAAATGGCTCATGCAACCGGTGACGATTCGGTCGAGTTTCGCCGAAAATTATTGGCCGAACAGCCCCGATTCAAAAAAGTGCTCGATACCGCCGCCGGGATGGCAAACTGGAAATCCGAAGTTTGGCAAGGCGAAAACGGCATCAAACATGCCATGGGCGTTGCATTGCATGAGTCGTTCGGTAGCATCGTCGCGCAAGTTGCCGAAGTGGCGCTTGACGACGGCGATATTAAGGTAGTTCGTGTCTGGTGCGCAGTCGATTGCGGTTTCGCGGTGAATCCGGCCATCGTTAAAATGCAAATGGAAAGCGGTATTGTTTACGGCTTGTCGGCAGCGTGGAGCGAGGAAATCACCCTCGAGAAAGGCCGCGTGATGCAAAGCAATTTTCACGACTATCCGATCTTGCAGCCCGATCAAATGCCCGATGTCGAAGTCGAAATCATCAACAGCGGCGAGCCGCTCGGCGGTATCGGCGAGCCAGGCACCCCGCCGATCGCGCCGGCGGTCTGTAATGCTTTGTTTAAGTTGACTGGTCAACGGGTGAGAAGCTTGCCTCTTTCTCAGTATACTTTTTGAACGCTAAAGTATATCCAAAAAGCAAAAACAGGCTCCGATAACAGCAATTCCCGGTTTGAGCATTTTTTGCCGTGTTTAAGGTGTAATGTATGCCTATCGAAGAACGCTGCAAACCCATCTATTGGGTGTCTTGACGGCAGCTAAGCGCCAAGGATGGTGTGTATTGGGCACCAATATTAGGCGCTTTAGGCGATGCAGGGCAGAAATGCTCCTGCATTTTCTGCATTCATTACATCCATGTAACTCAGCAATTGCCGAGGAGCAAAAATCTGCCCCCTCCTGCAGACACCTTCGCTAAGCACGCTCCACACCCTTGTTAATTTCCAAATTGGGAATTGCTGCTTTGATAAAATCGTTGGCGTATTTTAAGAGCGATAGAAAACCTGCAATTATATCTTTGACCCCATATCTTCAGTGATGAGGGAGGGCAAGTCAGAGTCTGTTCTCTACTCTACACGGTTTTCTTGACAATATGTTAGCCCGGCCTGGATAATTACTAGCACTCTTCATGCCTTAAAGGCTAGATGTATCAATATCTAAATAAATGTCAGGTTCTTCCCTCTGTTGGCACAGGGATGATTTAAGAAAGAAATGATGGCGATGGAGTTCGCCGAAACCGCTTAGCGTTATTAGCATTATCACAACGCAGTTTGCTGATGGCTCCTACTGTTCTGACTTGTAGCATAAGGTTAAGGTTGTACATGCATGGACTGAAGCAAATCTATCGCTACAAGTCACGTTGATTAACCAATTCAATCACAATATGGCGTTATGTTAGAAAGTATTATCTGGATTTTGTTGATGGGCTTTTTTGTTGGGCAAATTGCCCGACGACTTCGAGTTCCTGCACTGGTAGGTATGGCGTTGGTTGGCGTTGTGCTTGGCCCTCATGTGGGAAATGTGATTGCGCCAGAGGTTTTAGGCGCAGCAGATTCCCTGCGCGTGATTGCTGTCATGGTGATTTTAATGAAGGCTGGTCTAGGGCTTGATCGGGAAAAGCTAGCTCAGCAAGGTACCGTAGCATTGCGATTAGGCTTTTTTCCTGGGGCTTGTGAGGCGATCGCTATTGCGTTTGCTTCGATGTGGCTACTTCAGTTTGACTTTGTCACAGGGCTTCTGCTGGGTTGCATTATTGGTGCGGAATCTCCCGCCGTTATTGTGCCAGGGATGTTGCGCTTAAAGAGTCTAGGCTGGGGGGTTAAGAAAGGAATTCCTGATGCCATATTGACCGGAAGCGCGCTATCCGATGTCTTACTGTTGCTGGTCTTTAGTTTACTGGTGGCGTTTCTGTCTCAAAGTGCTGAGGTGGGATTGACCTTGCCGGGCGGGTTCACCCTGACCCCTTTGCAATTGCTGCCGCTTCAAATCATTCTCCAAATCAGTTTAGGAATTTTACTGGGATGGTTTGCGGCCCGTCTATTGGTCTCCTTGTTAGCCAAGCAAAATTGGACACAAAATGCGGTTCAGGATGCCTTGGTTGCCGCAGGTTTTGCCCTGTTATTGGTTGTGGCGGCGGAAGATTTTCCGGTGTTCTCCGGTTATTTGGCGGTCATGATGACCGGTTTTTTCATGATTCAAGTCGACGCCCCGTTAGCGCGGCGCTTACGCAGCGGCTTTGACAGCCTATGGGTAGTCGCTGAGATTATTCTGTTTGTGCTGTTGGGAGCCAGTATTCAGATTGAAGTGCTCGGCAATACCCTTCTGATAGGATTGGCCGTACTCGCAATAGGTCTTCTGATCGGTCGTTCCATCGGCTGGTATCTCTCAACTCTAGGCAGTAACTGGACGTGGAAAGAGCGGCTATTTTTGCTCCCAGGGAATTCTGCTAAGGCAACGGTACAGGCAGCGATCGGTGCAATTCCCTTGGCTTTAGGCATAGACGGGGGTGAAACGATTCTTGCCATAGCAGCACTCTCTATTTTGGTAACAGCCCCGCTTGGAGCTTGGTCTACTCCCTTATTAGCACCAAAACTTTTGGAGCGGGGTGAGGTTGACCCTACCAAAGTTTCGGTGTTGCGGCGGATTGTATTGCTGGCAGCCGTCGACACCTCCGCCTTGGCGACCCAAGTGCTGACCAAAGTGGCAGAGTTGGCCCGCCGCAGCGATGCGGAGGTGGTTGTGCTTCACGTCATTCGAGTAGACGACCCTGAAGGTAGTGAGCAGCTGCGCCAACAGGCAAAACTAATCCTCGCCGATATTCGTTACCGGTTTGTCACCGCCAATGGTTCCGTGCCTGAAGAAATTATTAGCACGGCTCAAGATAATGATGTGGCGGAGATCGTCATTGGCAAACGCGGCCATCGTCCGCTGGATGAAGTATTGGTCGGGTCAGTTTCTCAAGCCGTGCTGGAAAGCAGTGCGATACCCGTTTTGGTCGTGGAGGATGAGCTAGCCTCATCTCATAATTGATCAACAGACTATGAACAATACTGAACAGTTGACAATCTAGGTGGTTGAAAGCGGTCGCGTACAGGGCAAACTGCTATACCGTGCCCTGATGGGAGGGAGCGGCCCGGGCTTAGACGGAATGAGCTATGATCAGCAACATCACCGTATCAGCTTGGATTGGATCCGGAAAAAGGGGTTAGGTTGAGTAATTAATTTAACCTGGCTCCTTTTTCGCCTTTTTCATACCTTTTTCACCTTTATCAATCGTTAAATTACGATCGTTCACGATTCTATTAGAGTAAAGCTCTATGCAGAGTGCTTAGTTCAGATTAGCAAACACGGGGTTTTAATTTCACCAGAGCTGCGTATAACGAATGCCTTTTTAAATTAATTTAGGGGAGATCAATGCCACTGGATATATTGATAACCGTGATAGCAACTACGATCATCCAATCCATGTTCGGAGTCGGAATTTTGCTGTTCGGCACACCGTTATTATTATTGTTGGGCTATCACTTCATCAACGCGCTTGAAATCCTGTTGCCGATTTCAATCGCGATCAATATGCTGCAATTGATCAAACATCATGGTTTCATAGACATCGATTTCGTCAAGAATGTCTTGAAATTCAGCATACCGTTTGTTGTGGTCTTTTTATTTATAGTCACCAGCGTTCGTATCAACATCGGCTTCTTTATCGGATTTTTTCTGATCTTCGTCGCTCTGAAAGATGTCGTCGGTTCGATAAATAAAATCATCGCCAAACTGGTAAGTTACGAAAGATCCTACTTGGTCTCTATGGGCGTCATTCACGGGCTCACCAATTTGGGCGGCTCTTTATTAACCGCGATAGTACACAGCAAACAATACGAGAAAGATCAGACCCGAGCGACTGTTGCGGTTTGCTATGGCATGTTTGCGGTCTTTCAGATTGTGACAATGTTTTTCATTGACCATAACTATCTGATTTCGTATGCGGATAATGTGTCCTTGCTGCAAATTGCCGTGATCATTTTCTTATTGACCGAAGAAATGTTGTACAAAAATATCGATAACGACAAATACGCTAAATTTTTCGCAGCGTTTTTGGGATTTTCGGGCGCCGTTTTGATTTGGAAATCTTTGTAGTCTTTCATTCGCAAAGTGCAGTCTATTCCGATACTATGATGCCAGGAGGCACGCGTACTCCTTCGAGATAACCGGGAATGGCCAAAGGAATCTAATTGAAATGCTGATAATAAATATAAAAAACAGAGTCAATTATGAAACTGATAAGAGTCTATGCACCGTTATGCTGGTTTAAAAACCATCCTCTCGAATTGCCACGATCGGTCGGTTTTTTCCAAAAAAACCTGTATTACTACCTTCTGCTCGAACTATTTTTTACCGCGAATATTACCGCACCGGTCGAAGCATTGATCGAAGTCATTATCGAAACGGGACTGACATTACTATTTATCATTTCGTTACTTTACGTCAAGAAAGCGGAAGCCAGCTTCATACCGGCTGCAACCAGTTTTTTGATATGCGAGAACATCATCAAGTCATTGGCACTCCCTGTTTTCGTCTGGTTAACCTCAACTGACGATTCGCTCAGCTATTACATTCTATCGGGACTGGCGGCCTGGGGCGTGGCGGTAATCGCCTATGTGATCAAGCAAATTTTATTGACCACTTCGGCAATCGCTTTTGTATTGTCCCTGGTTTATTTTTTTATTTCGCATATTGGCGCTTTTATCGTTACCTTGATCCTCTAGTTCCAACATTGAATCGTGATTAACGAAGCGTAACTCGGTAATCGGTATCTTTGGTGCCGTTTTCAAAAACCATTCTAAAAAGGGGGCAGGTTACATTATTAATTTAACCTGACCCCTTTTTCCCCTTTTTCCGACAAGGCTCGTTGCGGCCGATTTTCGGCCTAGAGGCTGGCTGACCCAATGTTTTTTGTTCCTCCAATTCGGCTTCGATGTCGTCGATGACATGCTGCAAGTTTTCAACCGAGTAAGGGATCATTACGAACAGCCGGGCAAATAGATGGTCATCGGTTGGTTCTATGCCTTCTTCGATGATATGAGCTTTGATCTGCTCGATATTCGGAAACTTGGAAAAATCGCGGGTGATCAAAACTTCAAACAGGCGCGCATTTCGTGCAACATCGCTCCAATAAGTGTCGGCATCAACGGTGTCGCAATCATCGCCTAACCAAAACTTCTTGCACATCGATAACCCGGTCCAAAAACCGATACACCACTGTTGGACCCAATCGAATTTTTTACCCTTGAGATTGTTAATATCAAATGGAAATTTAAGTTGCCCGGAGACTCGCAATTGGACGTAAGCGTCGTATACATCGAATGCAGCCGACATTAGGTTTTCGATATGCTTCAGTTCGAAATCGGGCGTACGATGATGAAAAAGGCAGATTTCCCATTGTTCAGGGATGATGGATGGCGGTGTGATGGCCATTCCATAAAAAAATCCGCGCAGTTCGTAGAGATTGAAATGATCGGCTTCCGGTACGATGCCGTTTAATTCATCGATTAATTTATCGAGTAGCTTGTGTTTGATCATTTTGTTTGATGCGGATTTTGAGCCGGATGTCTTATACCTTTAGCTGGCCGAATTTCGGCGGCGAGTTCTCAGACAGGAACGCCGATGCCGAGTTTTAATCCGCGTAGAGTAAAGGTTTGACTCATACTCAAGATACTATCATAAAAAGAGCAGTTGAGGCTTCACCAATCCAGTGGAAGGGCTGTAGACCCTTCATGCTTCGACTTGGCTTAGCACGAACGGTCGACAACACATGCCAACTATTCTTTTTAGGGTTATCGCTGAGTCATCCGAGGAAATATCGATATTTTCTAATTGAAATGTTTCCATTTTACCCAAGCGGCACAAGCAATTCCGACCAATATGTAGGTGTAGCTATATACAAAAACGTACAAGCTGGTGGGGTTGTGGGTGGCGGCATCGCGAAGGCTCGGCGTTACAAGCCAAGTCCACAAAACGGCAGGGATCAAATAAAACACAAAGCCCAAACCTGCCGTTTTTAACGGATTGCGCCCCTTAGCTTCGGCGTCTCGAAAATACCAATAGGCAATTGCAAGCGCGACAACAGTGCCAATCATAAACCGTCCTCCTTTTAATTCAGCATAA
>SLIO01000313.1 GCA_007135635.1 Methylomicrobium sp.
AATCGGGATTCGGCCGGCTGAATAGCCTATCGTACAAGCGTATTTCGGCAGTAACCGAATGGCGCTCGCTGACCCAATGAATGACGCCTTTGACTTTGCGGCCTTCAGGATTTTTGCCTAATGTGTCCGGGTCGTAACTGCAATGCAGTTCAGTAATCGAGCCGTCTTCGGCTTTGACAATGCGCTCGCAGCGGATCACATAAGCACCGCGCAGACGAACTTCGCCGCCTTCGATGAGGCGTTTGTATTTAGGCGGTGGATTTTCGGCAAAATCGTCCTGTTCGATATACAAGACTTTGCTGAATTCGACTTTACGCGTGCCGAGTTCCGGTCTTTGCGGATGATTGCCGAGTTCGAGTGCTTCGATTTTGTCGTCCGGATAGTTATCGATGATCAATTTCAGCGGTCTTAGAACCGCCAACGCCCGCGGGGCGTTTTCATTCAAGTCTTCGCGGATGCAGTTTTCCAGAACGGCCATTTCAATCCACGAGTCTTTTTTGGTGATGCCGATTCTCTCGCAAAAATCGCGTATCGCAGCCGGTGTGACTCCGGCGCGGCGCAAGCCGGCAAGTGTCGGCATACGCGGATCGTCCCAACCGCCGACATGCTTTTCGATGACCAATTGATTCAGTTTACGCTTGCTGACAATGCTGTATTCGAGTTGCAGCCGCGCGAATTCGATTTGCTGCGGATGGCAGTCTATCGTGATGTTGTCGAGCACCCAGTCATAGAGCGGCCGGTGATCCTCGAATTCGAGCGTGCACAGCGAATGCGTGATGCCTTCGATCGCGTCGGAGATACAGTGCGTGTAGTCGTACATCGGATAGACGCACCACTGATTGCCGGTGCGGTTATGATGAACGCGGCGTATCCGGTAAATGACCGGGTCGCGCATATTGATGTTCGGCGAAGCCATGTCGATCTTGGCGCGCAATACATATTGACCGTCGGCGAACTCTCCGGCACGCATTCTCGCGAACAAGTCCAGATTTTCTTCGATCGTACGATTGCGGTCCGGGCTTGCCTTGCCGGGTTCGGTCAACGTGCCCCGATTTTGGCGCATTTGTTCCGGTGTCGAGCTATCGACATAGGCCAAGCCTTTTTGAATCAACTCGACGGCGTAATCGTAAAGTTGTTCGAAATAATCGGAGGCATGACGTAGTTCGTGCCATTGAAAGCCTAGCCAACTCACATCTCGTTCGATCGCTTCCATGTATTCGACGCTTTCTTTTTCGGGGTTGGTATCGTCGAAACGCAGGTTGCAAGTCCCCTGATATTCGGCCGCGATACCGAAATTCAAGCAAATCGATTTGGCATGGCCGATGTGTAAATAACCGTTCGGTTCCGGAGGGAAGCGCGTAGCGACTTTACCGTTATTTTTGTTTTGTTTTATATCGCTATTGATAATCTGGCGAATGAAATGAGAAGGCAGCGTTTCGTTTGATGACATGGGCGGTCAAATAAGTGATGGGTAATAGTAATGCCGGATTCAGAATTGAAAAAATCGCGGTTAATGGCCAATTTACTTCTTTCGAAAAGAAAAATCGTTTAGTTTTGTCGGGTGCAAGCGGAGATTGTCGAGAAATCTAGCTTCTAAATCAGCAAAAGTCTATCCGACAATGAAGGCGGATGGAATTTAAGAACTGGATAAATTCATCTATGAAGGTTTGATGGTAGCTTTTTGCTAGCAGACATCCTCGCCGAACAAACCGTACACACCCTAAAATTAGGCGTATAAACGAAATAAAAGGGCGCAAAATGACGGGCAATACTACTGCAATTCCCGATTTTCGTAAAGCGGACTGATCAACCAATTTTCGACTAAGGGGCGTTTTAACGTACATTTAACGGCAGTCAAACATGCCTCTTCGCTTCTGAATATTGGGCTACCTTCCATTATGATCTAAAGTGTAGTGGTTTTTTATGAGATTTAGATCATTGCTTTTCTCGCTGCGACACGCTGTCGCGCGTCAATTAGTCACATTTTCAAGGGTTTTTGCGCTCGTTATAATGCGTGCAACTCTTGATTAATTGCGTTATGCAGCTTGCCTCCTAAAGGGTTTTAAGGGTTTCTCAAGCGGACAGTTTCTGTCCGCTTTTTTTTGCTCGTCATACTGCGATTTTGACTGAAAATGCTTTATTCGGTCAGCGGCTTCAAGTCATTCGACATTACCAAGGCTACCGGTTTTGCTGCCGATCTTTGCGGATGGCCTGCAAAATATCCAATCCTTTTTTGCGTTGAATCCGGATGATTTCAAATTCGGTTTGATATAACTTCGCTAACTCCTGATCAGTGGTTTGTTCGAGCGCTTCGGCTAATTCGCGTTCTTTCTTTTTCAGTTTGCCGAGAACGGTTTTTAGTTCGTTGGCGTAGTGTTTAGTTTTTTTGTGTTCCGGATCGAAGAAATGTTCCAATTGGGTCAAAAATTTTGCTTTCATGATCCGGTACCTTTTGCTTATGGATTGAGTGTTTCTACAACTGTTTTGATTTCTGCTTCATTCAATGCCAAATTATGTTCAGGCTCAAGGTGATGCGTATTATGCAAAAACAAGGTTTCGGCGGCCTTGACCAGATTGGTTTTGATGCTGAACATGTAAGCGCTGTCATTGATTAGCGATGAGCCGGTTTCAGGTGTGATTTTGTTTTCGCGAATCAGTGTCTCGATGCTTCGTGTGATCAGTTGGTCGTCTTCCTCGATCTTAGTCTTGAGGGCATCGAGCGAAACAAAGGGCAGTTCATCGGCCTCGATGTTTTTCATGAATTCATCGATTTGTTTGATCAGTAGTGCGATTTGATAAGCGATTTTGTGATACTCGTCGCGGGCGTAGCGGTAACGCGAAGTCGCAAAATGCAGCCAGTTGTTTTGCAGATGCTTGGTATTTTTTATCGCTTCGACGATATGCCGATTCGCGTCGCGCAGCCAGTAGAGTTTCGCGGTAGGCGTGTGTTCGGGAGAAAAGGAAGCGCGACTGATGAAGGCAATGATTGCACTGTAAATACCTTTAATGCGTTTTTCGTAGGCATTTTCAATATCGTATTCGGCTGGATTTTCTTGATTCATCAATGTGTGAAGTAACTGCCCATTGTCCTGAAGATCCCGGCGGCTCAATCCAAAGGTTCTTAGAATGACATAAATGGCATTGTCGTATAGATGCAGCGTCTCCAGTCGGATCGATTCGTTCATGGTTTCAGGGAATTCAACCGCCGAGCTATTTAAGTATTTCGGCATGAAAATACTGATTTTTCTTTCCTTGATAAAGCGTTGTAAAAACACAACCATATACCCGATAAACGGAAATAATAGAGCGATTCCTGCAAAATTGAATAAGGTGTGAAAGACGGCGAGTTTTAATGTGTAGTCGCTTGGGTTTATTCCGATCTTATCGCTAATCCAATCCACAGACACGACAAAATAAGGAATAAATAGGAGCGTGACGATGCCGGTAAAAAAATTGAAAATCAAATGTGCCCATGCTAAGCGCTTGCCGTCGATATTGGCACCGAAGGCGCCGATAATGGCCGTGATCGTCGTGCCGATGTTCGAGCCGACCGCCAAAGCTAAAGCATTTTCGTAAGTGATTTGTTGTGCCGCTAGCGCCGTGATGATCAAGACCATCGTGGCATGGCTCGATTGCATGACGACCGTGGCCGCAATGCCGACTGCCGTGTAAATCAGTAAGCCCTTGATGCCCGGCATCGCGAATTCGACCAGATCGATGGTGTCCTTAATGCGCTCGAAATTATCCTTCATATAGTCGATGCCCAGAAACAGAAAGCCGAGTCCTGTCAGAATGAAACCTACGCCTTTCAATTTTTTCCGGGTTTGAAAAATAAATAATATACCGAAAACCAGCATAGGAAGCGCGTATGCGGCGATATCGACTTTAAGTCCGAAACCGGCGATCAGCCAGGCGCCGGTCGAGGTGCCGAGGTTGGCGCCGAAGATAATTCCGATACCTGAGGCTAAATCGAGCAAACCGGCGCTGAGAAACGATATCGTGATGATCGATACTAATGAGCTCGATTGCATTAAGGTCGTGGCAACGATACCAAAGCCCAGGCTTTTTATTCGCGTATCGGTGGTTTTTTGCAGAATGCGTTCGAGCGTACCGCCGGTAAATGCCTTGAAGCCTTGTTCGAGCGACAGCATGCCGAACAAAAAAATAGCAACGCCGGCCGCGATGCCTTTAAATTCATGGCTAAGCCAAAAGCCGATACTCAATAAAGGGATACCCAATATCAGAAATAATTTTTGCATGGATTTTGCCGAAGGTTGGCAGCAGTAATTCCCAATTTGAAAATCAACATGGATGTGGGGTGTGCTTGGCGAAGATGTTGGCACGGCTTTCCTCGGCAGGCATGCTATACACCCTAAACATGGCGAAAATTCTTAAACTGGGAATTGCTGAAAAATTGAGGGGATGATTGCATGATCAGAGCGATAGCTACACCGGCATTTTCGAATCAGTCGAGCGGAGGCTGTTTAGGACCGGTTGAATGTATCACGACCGAATCGCCGACGCGGAGGGTTCCGGTTTCGTTATGCAACGCGTTCTGTCCGAAATAGACTTTATTGTTCCATCGGCGGGTACGATTTAATGTCAGTAGCGGTTCTTGTCCGGTTACACCGGTTTTCGGATCGACGGACGGCACGGAGCAGCGTGCACAAGGTTTGGGTAACCTAAAGCCGATTTCGCCGATGGTTATCGTGCGCCAAGAGTCTTCGGCGTAGCTATCGCAACCGGATAGAACCAAATTAGGCCGGAAACGGGTCATTGGATAATTCAGATTCATGGCCCGGTTGAGTGAGACCAGAGAGTTTTCCGAAAGAATCAAGAATGGAAAGCCGTCCGAAAAATAAACTTTATCGTTGGGCCTGGCGTAAGTCGGATCGACCGGGCGAATCGTTTCTTCCGTTTGGTAAACCAGTTTGCAGTCGATATGTAAAAAATCACTGAGCCATTGGTTGGCTTGTGCTGAAACATCGTATGCCAAGCAGCGGTCATGCCAGATTTCGCATTCGATCGTTTCACTGCTTGTCGCCTCGAGTGGGAGCACTAAATCGTCCATACCAGGCGCCGATAAAAGCAGGCAACTTTCGGTCAATGCGGTGCGAATCAATGCCATTTTAGGCAGGCGGCGCTGGGACAAAAATTTGTTATTTTTGTCGATCAGCATCCATTGCCGGTCATAGCGCAGGCCTTTTTCGGTCACCGGCCATGTATCAACTGCAATGCCTGCCAGCGACTTAACCGGATAAATATATATTCCGCTTAACCACATCGAAGGCATCATTTAGCCCAGTAGGCCTTTAACGACGCTCGATGTCAGATTGCTCTGAGCGGCTAGACCGTCCGACGGGAATTGTTTAATTAGGTCGGCGGTTTGCCGGGCTATATCGTTGGCCTGTTCCGGTTCGGTGACCGATGATGCTGTGTTGACATTTTGCGCATCGCGGCTACGAAACGATTCGGAAAGTTTTACTGCGTTATCCGATAATTCGAGGTTTTGTTTGTCGTTGACGACAGGTGCTCTTGGTGTGATGGAGTTTTGATTTGGCTCTTCGGTTAGACCGCGATTTTGCGACGGCTGAGCGGGAGCGTTCGGTACTGTGTTATCGATGCGTGGTGTTATGGCTTGGATTTCCATTGTGGACTCCTCGTTGAAATCGGTTGTCTATTAACCTGGGCAATAGGTTTTTCCAGATAGGTCATTTAAACAGTAAATCAGTTTGTGTTTCAAGTAAATGGTCGCCAAGACTGTTTTGTAGTTCCTCGAACTTGATACCGAAATCAAGGCTATTTTTTGCGGTTTGTCGAACGATTTTGGCTTTGATTTTGAATTGTTTGCCGTCCTTGAATTTAAGTGCCACGGTTAATTTTTTTTTGATGCTCAGTTTTTCTGTGCAGGTTACGCATAAGCCTCTGCTGCTGATGTCTTGCAGTTGGACCTTTATCTTTTTATTGATCCCGAATAGGTTTGTTGTTATCAAAACGACTTTAATATCATTTCTGACATAGCGAACCGATCTCCGTCCATTATCTTGAACCGTATCAACGGAATCGAAATCGAAAATATCACTATGATCTTCTGAAGGATGATTGATGTCGGTCATGGAGATTACGAAATCAGGAATAATTATCGGGTTATCGAATAGTGGGGCATTGTATTAATTATAGTGTGTTTTGCTTGTAATAGTGGTTGGTTTGTTATCGAGGTGTCGATGCATAAGGAAACCCTGCGTAGTTATGTTTATAATGGTCGACCGAGTGGTACCTTAAGCGCTAAGAATTCATCCTGTGAAATAGAGTATGGTAAATGGATTGATTCTGTCGAGTCTACACATTACTTTCTTTGTTCATATCTCAGCCTCAGCAATTGAATGGAGTAGGAAAATGATCGTCCGATCTATATTAGTAGTTATTAGTATGCTGTTGTTGACGGTCTTTGTTGCACAGGCCGAGCAAAAACAGGAAATCGAAATCGTCTACTTTACCCAAGAAAAAACAGCTCCGCCGGCCCTATCGAATCTTGATCCGTTTATTCAAGACAAGGGGGAACTTGGCGCCGAACTGGCGATCGACGATAACAACACTACCGGACAGTTTACCGGTCAATTGTATAAACTGAACAAGGTTATCGTGCCGATCGACGGCGATATCGTCCGGGAATATATCGATAAAATAGCCGGGAAATTTTCCTTTGTTGTCGCCAATTTGCCGGTCAATGATTTGCTGAAAATCATCGATGCGAATCAGCCGGAGCACACTCTGATTTTCGATGCGGGAACGACGGACGATACTCTGCGGCAGCGTTGCGGCGCTGATGTACTGCATATCTTGCCGAGCCGCGCGATGCGTGCCGATGCCTTGGCTCAATATCTGTTGAAAAAGCGCTGGACGAAGTGGTTTTTGGTGACCGGCGCGAGCGATGAAGATAAACTTTTCGCCGCTGCGATCAAGCGATCCGCGAAGCGTTTCGGTATGAAAATCGTCGCCGAGAAAGCCTGGGATCATACCTATGATGCACGACGAACCGCTCAATCGGATGTGCCGGTGTTCACGCAAGGCGTCGACTACGATATATTGGTGGTTGCCGACGAACAAGGCTTGTTCGGCGAATATCTCGATTACCGGACCTGGATTCCGAGACCGGTTGTCGGAACGCAAGGCTTGATCGCGACTTCATGGCATCGGTCGCATGAACAATGGGGCGCGGTGCAAATTCAAAACCGTTTCAAAGAACAAAAGGGCCGTTGGATGGAAGAGGCGGATTACGGCGCTTATCTGGCGATTCGTGCCGTCGGCGAGGCCGCGACCCGAACACAGTCGAGCCTATTGAACGATATCAAGCCCTACTTGTTGAGTGATAAGCTCGCATTGCAAGGCTATAAAGGCAGGCCCTTGTCGTTTCGAAGTTGGAATGGACAGTTGAGGCAACCGGTTTTACTGGCCGCACCGAGGTCTATGGTTGCGGTCGCGCCGATCGAAGGTTTTTTGCATCCGAATACCGAACTGGATACGCTGGGTTACGATCAGCCCGAAACCAAATGTAAGTAAAAGGTAGACACTATGAGAAATGTTTTATTAACTATCGCGTTATGCACCGCTTTTTCGGCTCAAGCCGAAACGGTTTATGTCACTTTGGAAAAGGATAATGCCTTGGCCGTCGTCGATCCGATTGCGGGTACATTAACCAAAACGGTACCGGTCGGACAAAGACCTCGAGGTATTGCGATCAGCCCCGATAACAAATTCCTTTACATAGCGACCAGCGATGACGATACGATTAAAATCATCGATACCGAAACGCTTCAGGAAGTCGGGAAATTGCCGTCCGGTGAAGATCCTGAAACCTTTGCGGTCAGTCCCGACGGCAGACGTATGTATGTATCGAACGAGGA
>SLIO01000005.1 GCA_007135635.1 Methylomicrobium sp.
GAAAGCTCCTCGCCATCCATGGCTTCTAGGCCCCGGCAGTCCTTGCCGGGGCGACGCCAACTATTAACGCAAACATAGCCTTTGAAAAGGGGGATTGAGGGGGATTTATCTCCTCCTAGCCCCTCTTTTCAAAGAGGGGACTGAATACTTACAGAGCGGTAGGTTTGAAAATGAACGATTCTAAAATGTCATACTTTCAAGAAGAAGATATTTTGCATTTGGTAATATCAGATGAAAAGGAATTTGGTAGCGTTGAAGTAAGTCCAAACATTACTGCAGAGTTAAATAGCGAAGGCGAGCTAATAGGCATCGAAATAATTGGAGCAAGTAAATTTTTGCGGGACTCTATATTATAATCAACACAAGCAAAACTACTGCAGCTTTCTAAGAAAGTCGCATAACATAAGCGTCAACTCGGGCCCGCCAAAGCGGCGCGCCCATAAAAGTGCAATCCACGAGCCCTATGCCAAGCCTTCGTTCATCCTTCGACGTGTCTGACTACTAACCTTACGCTCTGAACCCAGTTATTCCTTTTTTAACCGGTCGTGTCGGCTGGGCGTTTCCTTTTATTTTTTTGGTCTATCAATTTCATCATATTGATTAAGCTGATGGCTTGTACCGTTTCATTCATCGGATACGTTTCTTGTCCGGGATAGACCACAAAACTAGCCTCCGGCTCGATGTCGCTTTGCGCAAAATAAAAGCCTTTCGCTAGGCTCGGCGCTTGATTGCGCTTGATTTCTATCGCCCAGGTTTTCTGGTCGGGAAAGGTGATGAGCAAATCACATTCGGCGCCGGCACTGGTTCGATAAAAACTGGCTTTGCTGTGCGGAGGCGCCATCGACAGGCAATTTTCAATCACAAAGCCTTCCCAGCTTTGCCCGCAAATGGGGTGGCCCAGCAGTGTTTCTTTACCCGAAATACCCAACAGGGCATGCACAATCCCGCTATCGCGCACATAAGTCTTCGGCGATTTAATCAACCGTTTACCGGTATTACCGTGCCAAGGCTTCAGTCTCCGGACCAAGAGTAAATCAACCAGTAAATCCAAATACCGGCTCACAGTTTTGCCGTCCACTCCTAAGGAAGCCGCTAATTTGGCGGCATTCAACAATTCGCCTTGGTTGTGAGCCAGCATGGTCCAAAATCGGCGTAGCGTTTCTGCCGGAATGCGAGGACCCAGGCGGGGAATGTCTCGCTCCAGATAGGTGCGGATAAAATCCTGACGCCATTTCATGCTGATTGCATCCTGACTAGCTAATACACTGTCCGGAAACCCGCCGCGCAACCACAATAAATCCGTTGAAACATCGGCAAGTTCTAAAGCATCGAATGGCGTCAATTCCAAATAAGCAATGCGCCCGGCCAAGGTTTCACTGGATTGCTGCAATAAATCGATAGAGGCCGAACCCAATAACAAAAAGCGCCCGTAACGGCGCCCCTGCCTTCGACCTTGATCGATCAAGCCGCGCAAGCTCCGGAATAATCCAGGCGCACGTTGCAATTCATCCAGAATAACTAATTTATCCTGATGTTCAGAAAGATAGAGCTCAGCATTCTGAAGCTTGGCTTGATCAACTGTTGATTCAAGATCCAGATAAATCGCCGAATAGCGCTCTGCGATATCGAAGGCTAACGTGGTTTTGCCGGCTTTCCGGGGTCCCATCAGCGCCACAGCCGGATAAGCCGCCAAAAGTTGTTCGAGTTCGGATTGTAATCTTCGTGTAATCATCATTGCAATTATGGCATCTCATTCCGGAATTACAATGATGAGTAAAAAACAGCACGCTTATTCCTCCCCTTGCCTGCACGTTTTCAACCCTTATACCAATAATCCTAAAAAAATAATCTAATAATTCAGGCGATTCTTTATCATTAGAGCTTTCAATTCCTTTTCCCGCCGACCCTGCGAGATTTAGGAAAAACTACCGATATAGCCGTGCCTTCGCCGGGTTTGCTGCGGATTTTGAGTTTCCAGCCGAAACGATTGCAGAGCCGCTTGACGATCGTTAAGCCTAAGCCGTGACCGTTTTGACCGTCTTGAGCGCGATAGAAGGGCTCGAAAACCTGTTTGAGTTGTCTTTGTTCCATGCCGATACCGGTGTCTGCAATCGTGACGCGGTTTTCGTCGATCGTGATGCAAACCGTACCTACCCGGGTGTAGCTAAAAGCGTTGCGCAGTAAGTTAGTCAGCAAGATACTCAAGACTTTTTCTGCAGCCGGAACAGACAACAAACAATTTTGTTCGATTTCGACACTGATTTTATCGTTGGTGACCGCCCTGCCGACTTGCTCGACCAGATTGCTCAGCAGATCGTTAATCAACACATCATCTTCAGGCAGCGGTGAAGATTCCTCGCGGGCCAGTAATAACAAGGTATCGATCAGGCCTTCCATGTCGCGTAACGTGCATTCTATCGTTTGCAACGACCGTTGTTCGTTCGGCTGATAATCCGAGCGTTTTTGCAGTAATGCCAAAGAGCTTTTGATAACGGCCAGAGGCGTTCTAAGTTCGTGGCTGGCATCGCGGGTAAAGTTGCGTTCGCGTTCGATAAACAACTCCAACCGCTCGGTAAAGTGATCCAAGGCATCGACCAGCTTTGCAACATCGCTGTCGGTAGTTTGTCGAAACTCGCTCAAATCCAGTTCGGCGAGTTCTTGTTTTTTGAAATCGAAACTTTCGACGATATGCGCGAGTGAAATCACCGGCGAGATCGCATCCCTCGACTGTCGATAGGACATCCAGGCGAACACGTAGATCAGAACCAACACCAAACTCAGCGGCACGACGCCAAAATAAAACGACAATGCGGCGACTTGCTGTTCATCGAAGACTAAATACAGTCGCGCATTGTCATTATCCTCGATATACACGATTGGCTGGCGTCCCTCGATTAAAGCGCGACTGAAACCGGGTTGCAGTGGTCGCAAGGCTCCAGGAACTTTTGAAAAATCACTATTGGAAGCCAAATAACCGCTCATATTGAGCGTATCGGGCGCGGGAAAATTTCGGTTTTGCCGGTAGCGTTCCCAAAAATGGCCGGCTTCGCCTTGCAAGGCTTCGCGAACCAGAACATCTTCGACAATTTTAGCGGCGGCAAATACACCCATCAGTGTTGCAACACTGATCAACAGAATCTGCAATAAAAACGCCTTAATCAGTTTGTATTGCAGACCTTGCTTGCTCATCATTCACTCGGCCTGATAAAGCGGTAGTGCGCAACCAGCCATTCGTTACCGCCCCGGTATCCGAACAATTCGGCGCAAGCCATGAAAAACAGCCGCCAGCGTTGTCGCCATACAGGCGCTTGCTCCGGTCCGTAGGTTTCCGCAAAAATCCGGTCGATTTCGGACGGACGTCGGTCCATGTTGCTCAACCAGGCTTCGGAGGTTTTTTGATAATGCGTGCCGGAAACATCCCATTGGCATTCTATCTTTAGCCGGTCTTGAAAATGCAATAGCGTATCGCGAGCCGGCATCAGTCCTCCGGTGAAAAAATAGCGTCCCATCCAATTATCGTCGCCTTCGGTTTCGAACGGATAAGCCAAATAACGGTGACAAAAAATATGCACGAACAGTTTGCCGCCGGGCTTCAACCAGCTAGCGATATTGTTCATCAAATGTCCGTAATTGCGCATATGTTCGAACATTTCCACCGAAACGACGCGATCGAACCACTCAGTCAATGATAAGCGATTCACGTCGCAGGTAATTACATTGAGATTATGCAGCTCTCTTAGTCTTGCTTGTTCAAGGATATATTCGCGTTGACTATTCGAGTTCGAGATTGCCGTAATCGTACTGCCGGGATAATGCTCTGCCATCCATAAAGTCAACGAACCCCATCCGCAACCCAACTCGAGTATTTGCTGACCGTTTGCCAATTCGGCCCTTTCGCAGGTCAGCCTTAGCATGCGTGCTTCGGCTTCATCGAGTGTTTGAGTCGTTTCATCCCAATAACAAGATGAATACTTCAGATGCTTACCCAGTGCATGGCGATAAAAAGCCGCGGGGACTTCATAATGTTGGCGGTTTGCCGCATCGGTTTCTATCGCAATAGGGCTTTCCCGAAGGGTCTGTAGTAGTATTTTGTAACGCGCGCTTTGTTTTTCGACATCATTCGCGCATTCGTCTCTAAGTCGCTGCCTCAACAAATTTCGGATACCGATTCGCATCAGCGGATCGGGAATTAAACCTCGTTCGGCCAGTTCGATCGCATTCAAGATAGAAAATTGATTTTGCAGAGGCGAAGTTGATTTTGGATACCATGGCAAAAATTTGCTGGTGGTTTGTTGATAGCGACGGTAATCTTCACCGCGAGAACGCAAGGCTTGTTGTTCGGTATAGGGAATACCGGTTAGAAAATACAAAAAGCAGAACATCACGACCGGTGCGAGCCATAGCCAGTATTGATACTCGCCTCCCCAACCCATCAGCGGGTAAGCGAACCAATGCAACCATTCGAAAAAATAATTCGGATGCCGGGAATAACGCCACCAACCGGTTCGGCACGTCAACCCTCGATTATTGGGGTTTTTCCGAAATTCGGCCAATTGCCGGTCTGCCGTGGTTTCGCCCCATAAGGCCAAACAGGCAACCAGTAATGCGCAAAAAACCATAGCCGGATTGGGATCGCGGGTATGCGCGACCGCCCAAAACGGGAGGGACAACACCCAGATAAAACCGGCTTGTAGTAAAAAAAACTGCAAAAATCCGCTATCGGCCTTATTCTGCATCGCTGCCCGCATCGATTGGTAACGGCCGTCTTCCGGTTCTCCGAATACCCGTGCGGATAAATGACTCCCCAAGCGTAAAAACCAAGCAAACGTCAATAAGGCTAAGCTGAGCTGTAAATATAGAGGTGCGGTTCCCGTAAGCGCATACCAAGGGCCTGCCAACATCATACCGAAAGCCCAAACTACATCGACGATACCGGCATTTTTGTGGTTTTGCTGCCACACCCAGGCCATTAACATCGCAACAGTACTCAGTAACGCGATTACGATTAAACTAAACATGTTTTGCCTCCAGTGGATGGTATTTTTGTCTGATTTCACGCGCCATCCATAACAAAAGCGGTAGCGCCACTGCCCAACTCAAAGCCAGGCCGAATATCCACACTCCGGAGTTCTCAGTTATATTGAGCGCACCGAGTCTCGACGCCGCCCAGTAAGAAAACGGACACGTAATGCCGCCGAGCAATCCGGCCAACCAAAGACGCGATTGCAACCAAGCCAAAGAATGATTTAAGGTTAGGGCCAAACCGAACCACAGCAGCAATATCCATAGGGGTGCGTAATCGGTATCCGGCCAAGGCGAAGCAAATTCGAGCCAACCGAGCCTAACCCAGGCGCTGTCTAAAATCATGCCAAGCGTCAACGCAGCCGGCACCAGGCGAAAATCGCCGACAATATGAATCGCAGGTCGAGTATGCCACAGCCCGAACAGCACCAAAACAACCGGTGCCGGCCAATACTGGCTTGAAGCCGCCGACAAGACTGCGGCAAACCACAAGCCTTGCATCCAAGCCATGTTGATGAGGTTATTGCGGATCATGACGGGGCAGCCATTGTTCGCGGCGATTTCCGGGTTTGGCCAGCAGCAACTGCACATTGGAAATCGATTTTTCCCAAAAGCCGCCTTCGCAATAACACAGATAGAACTCCCACATCCTGATGAATCGATCGTCGTAGCCTTGCTCCCTGACCTGATCGAGCGATGTCATAAAACGTTCCCGCCAAGCTTTCAATGTAAGCGCGTAACTTTCGCCTTGATCTTCTAAATTGATCAAGCGCAAATCGGTGCTACGCGAGGTGCTAGCGATAATCGCGTTGACGCAAGGAATGAAACTGCCCGGAAAAATATAGCGCTTGATGAAATCGACGCTTTTCAGCGCTTGCTTATAGCGCTGGTCTTCGATCGTAATTGCCTGAATCAAGGCCAAACCCTGGGGTTTCAGCAAGTTCGCGCATTGGCTTAGATAAGTATCGAGATAATGATGGCCAACCGCTTCGATCATTTCGATCGACACCAGCTTATCGTAACGGCCACTAAGATCGCGGTAATCCTCCATTAGCACTGTCACGCGATCAGCCACTCCTTCATAGTCGATGCGTTGACGAGCGGCATCGAACTGTTCTTTCGAAATCGTCGTGGTCGTTATGCGGCATCCGTAATGCTTGGCGGCATAAGTCGCAAAGCCTCCCCAGCCTGTGCCGATTTCGAGGACATGATCGCAGGGCTTTAAATCCAATTTTCGGCAAATACGTTCCAATTTGGCCGTCGATGCTTCTTCTAGGCTTAGCTCCAAGTCGTGATAGGTCGCCGACGAATACATGCCGTGCCGGTCCAAAAACAGCGAAAACAAATCATTGCCTAGATCATAATGCGCGGCAATATTCTTGCGCGATCCATGTTTGGAGTTGCGATGCGCAAAATGCCAAAATTTCAGCAGGGTATTGGTCAGTGTCGCTAAACCACCCTCCATGCTGTCGAGCAGATCCCGGTTGCGCACCAAGATACGAATCACTGAGGTCAAATCGTCTGTTTGCCAAAGTTCATCCATATAAGATTCGGCAGCGCCGATCGAGCCGCCCAATGCTATTTGCCTGTAAAAGCTCATATCGAATACTTCGATCTCGGCACTGAGCCCATCCGGAGCGGTGCTACCCAACACAACTTTACCAAACGTGTCGGACACCGTTAATTGGGCGTCTTGCAAATGATTAAGTTTATTCAGCAGCGCTTTGCGCAGCAGCAAATCGAATCTAGCCGTATTCTTGCTTAATTCGGCGGTTGTGACATTCATGCGGGCCTCCTTTATGTCATTCGGTTTGTTTATCGGGATGCGAATAAAACGGAATACCTTTCAGCCAAAGCCGAAAAGCATGCCAATAAATCCTAAATACGATAGCGCATGTGATAAAAGGATATTGCAATGGAACCGAGCGCATCGTTTTCGGGGACAGCTCGAGCATGTCCAGTTGCAGAGTAGCATCGAAACAGCATTGCGCCAGGCGGTGTAATTGCATGTGTATTGTCAACTTATCGCCGGTCAAAGCGAACCGCCACCGGTAGTCGACGTCCATCGGCATGAACGGCGATACATGAAAGGCTTTGCTGAACTCGAAGATCCACTTGTCGTTTTGAGTGGGGCATTGCCGGGTATCCAAGACATAACAAAAGCGCTCGCCCCAGGGCGTATTGGTGATTTCGGCGAGAATGAAACGAGGCTGATCAGAGCTTTCCGGAAAACAAAAATAAAAACTGACCGGATTGAATGCAAAGCCCAAGTATCGCAAATGTGTCAGCAAGCAAATGCGGCCTTCAAAAATTTCACCGGTTTGTTGTTCAATCCTGGCTTTTACCGCGCCTCGCAAATCCGGATTTTCCGGTCCTAGATAATCGCCACGATAAAACCCGACTAAATTGAAGCGTTGCTTCGACCAAAAAAGGCTTTTATTGACGACTTCGTCTATTTCGTCGAGATCGAGCCAAGACATAAATAAGGGATAGCGGAAGGCATGCGCTTTAGGTAAGTAACGCCGATGGCGCACCCAGCCTTTGCAGACACGGCTGTGCAGAGCTCTCATGACGGCCCGTTCAGTCTATCGATCGCCAGCCGTGCACTGAACGCACCGTCTTCATGAAAGCCCCAGCCCCAATAAGCACCTGCATAAAACGTGCGATTGCGGCCATTGATGTCGCTGTGTCTTTTTTGGGCGGATAGGCTTTCAGGCGTAAAGACCGGGTGCCGGTAATGTCGCTGCATCAATATTTTTGACGGATCAATGCGGTCCGTGCAATTCAGCGACACCAGCAACGGTTCAGGCGCGTCCAGATTTTGCAACAAATTCATATAATAAGTTACGGTGCAGTTCGCCTGA
>SLIO01000034.1 GCA_007135635.1 Methylomicrobium sp.
CCATGATACTGCGCAAGCCGCGCGCACCGGAGTTTCGTGCGATCGCTTTTTCGGCAATCTCGACCAAAGCATCCGGCGTAAATTCGAGCTTGACGCCGTCATACGCAAAAAGATGTTGGTATTGTTTCACGAGCGCGTTTTTCGGTTCGGTCAGGATTTGAATCAACGCATCGACATCCAACGGTTCCAAAGGAGCCAATACCGGAAAACGACCGATGAATTCCGGAATCAAACCGAAGCGTTTCAGATCGTCCGGTTCGGTCGCATTGAGCAGAACTTCAATATCCGGCTTTTGCTCAGAGAGCCCAATCTCGCGATGAAAACCGATCGCGGTATTCGTCGGCACCAATCGTTTTTCGACATGCTTTTCAAGCCCCGGAAAAGCGCCGCCGGCGATGAACAATATATTGCGGGTATCAACGATGACCGAATCGGCGTTACTACCGTCCTTACGCCGACCCTTGTTCGGCACTTTGACATGCGATCCTTCTACCAAGCGCAGCAACGCTTGCTGCACGCCCTCTCCCGAAACATCCCGAGTGCCGAACGCCTGCTCAGGACTGCGGGCGATTTTGTCGACCTCGTCGAGATAGACGATGCCCCATTCGGCCTTACCGATATGGCCTTCGGCAACATCGAGCAAGCGCACCAGAATATTCTCGACATCGTCGCCGACATAGCCTGCCTGAGTCAGCGTCGTCGCGTCGGCAATGACGAACGGCACGCCGACGATCTTGGCCAGCGTGCTGGCCAGCAGTGTCTTGCCGGTTCCGGAGGGACCGATCAGCAATATATTCGACTTGCCGATTTCGACACCATCGTCGGAATCCCCCAATCCGCCGATTTGCGCGCTTTCGTGCTTCAAGCGCTTGTAATGGTTGTACACCGCGACCGAAAGAATTTCCTTGGCCAGATCCTGGCCGATAATGTATTCATCCAGTAAACCCTTAATTTCAGCCGGCTTCGGCACAGATCCGTGCATATCGGCTATTTGCTTCCTCTTGCCCCAGCTCGAAACAACCTGATTGGCCAGAATCACGCAAGCCTCGCAAATCTGTCCGTCGTTGCCCGCGATCAACGGTACGTCGACCGATGCCTCGACACCGCAAAATGAACATGTCTTGTTGGTTTTTTGCATAACTGCTCCACGTAAGTTTCATGATGTGACGAGTGATTGTTAAATAGTGAATGGTGAATGGACCATGTAACCGGACGCCGGTAATTATTCGGCCCACCTTATATGGACTCCTCGTTCTAGCTCATTCACAAGCTCTTTGCTTGGGAATGCGATAAGAGAAGCTCCAGCTTCTCGAAACCGGCAAGCAAGAGCTTGCCGAAGGATTTACTAAACGGGAATTTGGTAAACAGCAAATTCCCTATTCACTATTTACCTATCAGTATCATCTGCTCCCTGCAATCCGTTCACTATTTACCATTCTCCATTCACTATACCCGAGACAACCCGGCCAGCCAGGTACGCTGACAATTACGTCTATATCGTTCCTGCATAATTTGCCGTATTTTCGGCCTCGCCTTTTGCAGGGACAGCGTTTCTGCCTTATCAATTTCGACGCACTGGAGCAAATGGAAACCGATTTCGGTTTCAACGATGCCGCTGATGTCGTTTCTTTTCATTGCAAACAGCGCTTCGTCGATTTCGGGATATAACGTACCCCGTGCGAACACGCCGAGCATTCCGCCTTGTAACGCGGTCGGACATTCGGAATGTTTCAACGCCAAATCCTCGAATTTATGGGGCCTGCGTTGCAGTTTGAACTGTAATTCCTGAATGCGCTGCAGCGCCTTCACGCGGCTGTTTTCGGCATATTCCGGATTGACCGTGATGAGGATATGGCGCACCGCTCGGCGTTCCGGCAAATTAAATTTATCGGGATGGGTATGATAATAAATACCGATCTCGACCTCGCTGACCTCGGGCGAACGAGAAGCGACTTTTTCCATGACCGTATTGACCTTGCATTGCCGAAATAAGGCCGTGCGCAAGCGCTCGGCATCGAGTCCGTTCCTGGCGAGCGCCGCATCGAATTCGCCGTCATCGTCGAACCGGCCGCGCACCTCCCGGTAAGCCGCGTCTAGTTCCGCGCCGGTAACGATCACGCCCGCGGCCTCGCTCGAACGCAGCACGCGCGATTCAATATCGAATTCGCTCCGCGCCTGTCTTTCGACTTTTTGTAACTGTCCGGCATTGAGTTCAGCAGGCGGCTTTTTGAACAGGGCCAGCGACGTCCGCAACAGCGTATAGGGTTCGACTCTAGCGATGGTTTCGGCAATTGCGTTCATATCAATCCTCCGGTTCGGCAAAGGATTCCGGATAAGCCGGTTGCAACACCGTTTCGGGCACTTGCAGCGTTCTACCGGGGAAGCGGACATAATATTGAATCGGCTTAAAATCCCTCAGTACTTTGAGAATTTCGCCCTCCTGTCCCTGCTCAGCGACAATTTCCCCCTGAATACCCAAGTCGATCGTACTCACGACCTTGTCGCGAAACTCGAAGCGGCTCGGATTCCAGGGTGCATCGGCCGGAATCAATTCCTCTGCGCGGCAACCGACCATGCGGCCTTGGTCGAGAAAATGTACCGTATAGATCACTTGATCTTGCAGGAAAGTGCCCATTTCGACCACATGGCCGACGCTGCCGCGCCGCACCAGCAATTCGCCGATCGCCATGCCCGGATAGGTGCCGTCGTTGCGCACATTGCGCGTCACCCGCACAGCTTCCCCGAAATCGAAGCGTTCTTCGTCGAAACGCTCCTCGATCATAATTGGATATCGCCCAATGGCACGAACACAGTTTGTGGGTCGCCCATCTTGAAGACCTTGAAGACTTTTTCGGTCTGCGCGTCGGATTCGACGAAGTCGTTATAAGCACGCAGTAATAATTGCTTATAAACCACCCTTAAAGCATCCTCGTCTTCCGGTATCTTATCGGCTACCTGGGCCAGATAGTCGTGAAAACGCTGCAGAATATGCAAGCGGTTAACATGCACGACCGACGGCTCGTAATTCAGCTCGAAATACTGTAAAAAATCCTCGGCCGATTCCAATTCTTCGATTTCTTCTAAAAAACTCATGGTTTTCTCCGGGTTAATAGGGACCGGCAAGATGCAAATCACTGACGATCAAATACGCCATTAAAGTAGCGAATTCAGCAGCGGATATCGCGGCAAGCAAGGCCCGTTAGTTTCGTTTGAGCATAAATAACTCCCGGCGGATTTTTACTTCGCGCGGTTATGTTTGTGGCTTTTATGGCAATGCTATTTTGTTCGGTAGCAAGACGCGAAAACAGACGATAAGCTAAGCTATGAATCTGTTTTTGCAAAACTTCCGCTCCCTGCTAACGCCCCTTACCTACATGGATGCAGGTAAGGCCGCTACCGGACAAAAGAGCGCCTCAGCTATCGGCAAATGTGACCGTGCGAAGTGTTTTAGGCCGCTTCCTTATGTTGATGCGTGAAGCAACTTTTCGGACAAACTCTCGAACAAGCTTCGCAACCGATGCAATCGTTCGCATTCTTGATGCTCATCACCATGCTGTTGTCGTCGTCATCTTCGAAGTCGCCATAGTCATCGTCGAAATCCTCCGCTTCGAGCACCTCGTCTTTCTCAACCATATCGAATACATCTCGCGGACATACCTTGAAGCAGCGCCCGCAACCGATGCAAGTATGCTGATTCAGATCGCTGACATAGGAGGGCGTCCAAACCGCCCCGCCGAAAGTTACACCGGTTATCAGTTCAGCCATGATGTCACCTATACGGTTTCGATTTGGGCCGCGAGCAATTTTCGATTGGCTTCGTCCCAAGCCTTGCAAGCGTCATAAGTTGCCTGCGCAACCCCCATCAAATCCTGATAAGCGTCGGGCAAACGGTCCTCTATCAAGTCATGCAGCTCCATGGCCTGCTCTCCGGCCAAACGTTTGGTTTTCTTGACTTGTTTTTCCAATTGTTTGATGTCTTCGGATGTCATAATGCCCCCTCAGCCTTCGGCGACTTCTTTGTATAGCTTGATCAACTCCAACGCCTTGTCGATCTGTTTTTCGCTCTGCTCACATAGAGCTTCAAGGCTCGGAAATCCCCAGCGGTGCACGTCGCGCAAGGTCTTGTCGATGACGATTAACTTGCCGACCGTCACCAAGGCCCGTCCGAAGCCTTCGTGAGTCAAGTTGACGAACGGCACGGCCATCAGCCCGCATTTCTTTTCGATCAATGAAGCGATCGCGTTGTAATAGGATTTGATGCGCGACACGGTGGTCTCGTCCGGATCGCCGACGATAGGAATCTCGCGTTTGCGCTCCTTGGTCAGGATCAACGGATCGATGATCCTTTCTTCGGACCAGTCCTCATAGGTGTCGTAGGTATCGAGCGCGCGCAATTGCTTGAGCATTTCCGCGACGAAATCCGAGCTCATGAAGGGGTCATTCTCTTCGATGGCAAATGCAGCTTGGTTCATAGTGTGTTTCCTCTATTATTTAAAAAAACCGTAGGGTACGGATCGCTTACCTTTTTGATGTTCGATCCGATCGGAACCGTTGAATATTGCAATCATTCTCGCGATCATTCCGACCAACCTTCCTCTTCCATCGCATCGAAGCGCGACGGATCGACGCCTTTGGCATTGTTGATCGCCTTCGCCAGCCAACTGGACGGGCCAGATTTCAATTCGTTCTGCAGATCGGCGATCAAATCGGCGATTTTGCTGCCTTCATGCACCTTAACCGGCTGAATGCCGCCCGCGACCAATTGTTTGATCGCCGAGGCGCCGACCGCCTGGCAATACACCGCGGCGCAACCTTCAAGCATTTGCATCTTGACTGACAATTTGTCTTCATTGCCGTCCTGAGCCAGTTCGCCGAATTGCGAGGCTTCCAATAATTCGGAGCGGTCCGGGTTGACCGCATAGACCGCGAACGATTTGGACGAACCGAAGTGTTGATTGACAGTGGTCATGTCGGTAGTCGCGAAAGCGATTTTGATGGCGGTATCCATAGGCATCCTTTGTTCCAAGGGTTGTACGATATGCATACGCCGGGTTAAAGACATGGCTTATGCGACCTGGCGGCGTTCGGATTCGGGCTTTTGCGCATAGATCGAATAATACGGCTCGATTTCCTCATGCGCGAAATTGATGACCAGATTGGCCAGATCGAACAAAGTTTGTCGTGTACCGCGATAGCCGACCCAGGTTTTCTGATAGCCGCCGATAATGTCGTACAACGGGAAACCTGCTCGCAAAATCGGAATGCCGAGCCGTTCGGCCGCCGCGACCGCATGCGAATTACCGATCAACAGTTGGGCATGACGTTCCTTTGCGATCGCTTCAAGATCTTCGAGATCGCCGATCTTGATGTCCGCTGTTTTCGACTGACTCAGCTCAGGAGCATTGGCCGCGCTGACCGCCGCAACGACCTCGCCGCCCATTCCCGAAACCAGCTCGATGAACGCATCGAGCTGGTCCGGATCGGCGGCGATTGCAACGCGCAACTGTCCGAGCATGAAATGCGTGTCGAGCATGGAATCCTGCAGCTGCGCGCGCTGCCGCTCGATGCGTTCGGGTACGTCAATCTCAGCAATCTCACTCATCGTCGCCATGAATGCGTCGTTCGCCTGAAGGCCATATAAGTGCTTGAAATAATGACTGACAACACCGGTTTTTTGCTGCAACAATTCGCCGGCTTTTTTAAGCGAGGCACCGATCACGAGCGTCGCCTTCGCTTCGCCTAAGGTCGCCATTTCCGACATTGGCGTACCACCGATCGTCACTGGCGAAAAATCTTGATCGGTCAAGATGCCGTCCAGTGAATCGGAAATATCCGGCACGAATACCGGCCGCAATTGAAGCTGTTCGATCAAATCGCGTAAGGCTTCGAGATCGCCCGGCGTCAGCATGGGACCTGCCAACACGTTGACTTGCCGTTTGCGGTTACCGGGTTTGGTTCCGGCCTGTCCGGCATCAGGCACCAGCACACGGATGATTTCGGTCAAGGTCGCGGCATAGCCTGATTCGACGCAGCCGGTAAAATCGGGCGTGTTGACCGCGACGACCGCAACATGATCGAATTCGGGATATTTGGCGCGGAATTCGCGCACATTCCGCTGCACGTCTGCGCCCTGCGTCTCGGCGAGACCGGTCGTTAGCACGGTAATCAATGCGGGATTGGATTTTTCGGCGATCGCCTTCAAACCTTCGACAACGTTCTCATCGGCGCCCATCACCGAACTCCCCTGATCCATCGCGGTTGTCTGCAAGGGGATCGGTTCGCGGAAATGGCGCACGAAAAACACCTTCGCGAAGGCGGTGCAGCCCTGCGAGCCGTGCAGCATCGGAATCGCACGGTCGAAACCGAGCGTCGCTAATGAACCGCCGATCGGCTGACTAGCCTTCAGAGGATTGACCGACAGAGCCTTGTTGCGTTTCAGTATCTCGGCCATCACCATTTACCTCGTCGTAGGGTACGCATTGCGTACCTTTTCAATTTTAAGAGCAGGCAAGGTGTGCGATGCGTTCGCTACTCTCCAAGGCGCTTCGGCTCTAACGGCCGGCCAAACCGGACTTTCGATTGTCAACGCCAATTGCCGCACCAGTTCAAGCATGCCCTGATAACCCTCGTAGCCGAATTCGCGCTCCTGGTTGATGTCCAGAAACGGCACGCGCGCCTTCAGCGCCGTGTACATGTTCCTGCCACCAGCAATCAGGATGTCAGCCTGGTAATCACGAACGATTTTCAACAAGGCTTTCGGGCTGCCGTCGTCGATCATCACTGTGTTCTCGCCCATCAATTCGCGGATGCGCGCCTTGTCTTCCTCAGTCGATTTTTTCGTACCGGTTGCAACGACGATCATGCCCAAATCCTGCAATGCCGAAATTACCGACCAGCTCTTGACGCCGCCGGTAAACAGCAACACGCGCTTGCCGGCCAGTCTTTCGCGCCACGGTTCCAACGCATTGCGGATACGGGCTTCCTCGCGGGCGATTAACGCTTCGGTGCGTGTGGTCAAATCGGGATCGCCGATCACAAGCGCAAAATCGCGCAAAGCTTGACTAGTATCGATGATGCCGTAAAAGCTGCCTTCGAACCACGGCGTGCCGTATTTTTGCTGCAGCTTGCGCGCGACATTGACCATCGCCTTCGAACACACCATCATGTTCACTTCGGCCCGGTGCATGGTCTGCACTTCGCGGAAACGCGCATCGCCGGACAGCGTACACAACACGCGCAGGCCCAGTTCGTCGAGCAGTGGCAAGACATGCCAAAACTCGCCGGCGATATTGTATTCGCCTACCAGATTAACGTCATGAACCTTGATGCCGAGTCTATTGCAACCTTCCGGTAACGGGTCCGGATCGCGCGTGCCGATTACATGATTGACCATCGCATCGCCCGCGATGCGGTTGCCGAGATTCTTCGTGCCGTAGAAACCGGCACAATCGATCGGAACGACAGGCACGCCCCAGCGCTGCTCGGCCTGCTTACAAATTGCGCCGATATCGTCGCCGATCAGGGCCGGTACGCAGGTGTTGTAAATGAACACCGCAGGCGGGGAATAGCTGTCGATCGCCTGCTTAATCGAATGAAACAAACGCTTTTCCGAACGCCCCATGATCACGTCCTGTTCGGTCAAATCGGTCGTCATGCCGTAGCGGTACAAATCTGAACCCGACGAACGCGTACCCCGGTTGTCCCACGAACTACCGGCACAGGCGATAGGTCCGTGCACGATATGAGCGACATCGGCGATCGGCAACAAAGCAATCTGTGCACCGTCAAACGCGCAACCTCCCGCCGCCGAACCGGGTTTCGGTTTCGCGCA
>SLIO01000169.1 GCA_007135635.1 Methylomicrobium sp.
GCGCACCATAAACGATATCTCGCGCTCTTCTGGCTCGCTTAGCCAAGTCGTTCACATCATCGGGGTTCAATGTATCGAGCGCCTCATGCAAGGCATCCCAGGCATCCGCATTATCGAGCATGTGCCGGTACCCTTCCGCAGTAATCGCGAAGCCGTTCGGCACGCAGATACCTTCGGCGGCTAGTTCGCGGTACATCTCGCCCAGCGAGGCATTTTTTCCGCCAACCAAGGGAATATCGCCGATCGTTAGTTCCTCAAACCAACGGATGTACTTGAATTTTTCTGACATATTCGTTCCTCCGGTATTTACTCAACAGTCCCAATCATAGTAACTGTTTGAATATCAATCTTCACACATGATTAACGCCCATGCAATACAATCATTGGCAAATACCGTCTTTGAGATACAATCCTCTATGACGTCACCTTATATTAGGAAGTAAGGGCTCATTTATGCCAATTTTCATCTTATCTTGCCTATCCCTGGGCTACCTGGCCGATAACAATCATCCGCTGGTTGCTTATTTAATATCGCCGTTTGTCGTTCCGGTCATAGGTGCGGTAATGGTGCTTAGCGGAATTGGCGTATTGATCAATAAACCCAGTTATCTTAATTGGCATGATTTTTTTGCATCGAGCACCCTATTCGTATGGTTTGCTTATTGGCATCGTTTTTTCGAACCTGATGCGCCTATGTTTATTTATTTTCCATATTTTCTGGCTTTCATTTCACTTATAACGGTGATACTTTTTGTCGGACAACGGAAGAATATCGATCAAGAAACGCTGGAAATCATGTTAAAGATTGCCGAACGCAAACGTTTACTTTCTTTGGTAACAATGGGTTTTTCAGTTGCCAGCTTGTTGCTTATTGAACATTTTTTGCTATTCCCCGTGGCGATCACGCTATTCATTATTCAATATTCATTGTTAGAATGCGTCAAACAAGGTGAATAATATCGTCTTTCACCACTATTATTACGATTGATTTAAAGAGGGCATCATCATGAGCTGGAGAGAACGAAAACACGAAGAAACCTATTCCGATGAAGAGGTCGAAGCTAGACTCAAAGCGGAATTGCCGAATTGGTATCTCGAAAAAGGCTGGATTCGACGCAAGTACAAAACCAGTGGCTGGAAATCAACACTAATGGTTGTTAATACCGTAGGCCATTTGGCCGAAGCTGCCTTCCATCATCCCGACCTGACCGTATCCTATGCTTTCGTGATCGTCAAACTGGTCAACCATGCCGCGAAAGGTATCACGAACAAAGATTTCGAATTGGCGCAAAAAATTGAGGAAGTCGTGATGTGGCAACCGGGATTGGACGAAGACTCCTCGCTGGAAGGCACACCGGATGATCCTCGATTTAAATATATCAAGTACGACTAAGCCATATCGGTCATTCCTAATTTGGGGATCAGAAAGTGTGTGGAATATGCTTAGGAACATGCACAAAACAACTTCTCGAAATAGTAAGCTTTGTAGTGGTTCGGTGACTCGTTTGACAGGACGCCGTGAATACATCCCTGGCTTTCGAACTGCCGTCAAGCCCCCAGGGATGGGTTCATGGCGGTCTTCGATAGACACATCCCATACCTTTTATTCTTAGACGGTTTTTAATCAAAAGGTAGTAAATATGTCAATCGACATCATTTTTCAAAACCATGGAAAATACCGGCTGAATGGACGAACTGGTGCAATTTTCACTTGCCGGTCAGTCTGATTTTATTTTATTGGGGGCACCGTAAAAACAGAGCCGGGCAACGTTCACTGTCCAGACGCTTGGCCATAATAACCGGTTGTTCGGTATAAATAGTGCCGGAAGCCTGTGGAACCAATGTAAGTTGTTTAATCGCACCGATAGATTTTTCTCAACCGCCCGCCTACAGCTTAAGCCAAGCAACTGCTCTGGCCCGCGCCAACGATGATACAGAACTCATGGCGTTGCAGGTCTATTTCGACCCGTCGATGATTCGTTATGAGTAACATGACGACTTAGTCAGAGGCGAGGAAGAAGCAATCTTCGAGAATTTCATCAGCCGAATCGATACCCACGGAATAATAGTAAAACCCGTGTTCGAGGAAAGCAGCAATGCAGCACACAGCATTCTAAGCAAGTCTGAAGAATACAATGCCGATCTTATTGTGATTAGTACTCGCGGACGCAGTCAAGCCGCCACGATTCTGTTAAGCAGCGTGACATCGCAGGTTATGGCGGAAACCAACATTCCTGTTCTTGCGATCAAGCATTTCAGGGGTCAAATGAGCATTATGGCAGCCTAGCAAAACAGCCGATTCAGAGATCGTCCGGATTAAAAAACCAATTAACGGGGCCCACCCTAAAAACCTTAAGTCTCCAGCATTGCCGGGGACTTAATTGGGGATTTTAAACACAAGTTAATTTAAAATCATGAGAATCTTATTAGTAGAGGACGATTCCGTCTTGGCGGACGGTTTAACATATACACTGACACAATCGGGTTATGATGTCAGCTGTGCCCAAACCGGCGCTTACGCGCAAGGTATTCTGTTCGCTCAAAATTTCGACTTGGTCATCCTTGATCTCGGTTTACCCGACATGGACGGAAGTGAAGTTTTATGGAAACTAAGGCAACAAAAAAACGCGGTTCCCGTACTGATTTTGACGGCTCGTGACGCAATGATCGATCGAATCAACGAGCTTAAACGTGGCGCGGACGATTATATGGTTAAACCGTTTGATTGCCGAGAACTGGAATCACGTATTCATGCATTGATTCGCCGCAGCTATTGCGACTTCAATCAGCATATTGTTATCGGCCAACTAACACTGGACACACTTCAACATCAGATTCTAGTTGACGATCAACCTTTGAATTTACTACAGCGGGAATACGATGTGCTTGAGTCATTAATGCTCCAGGCAGGCTATGTAGTCAGCAAGGATAAAATCGCTCAACGTTTATCGACAAGCGAAGACGAATTAACCGATAATGCCATTGAAGTTTATATACACAGGTTACGCAAGCGCCTCAAACCTTTAGGTAACAATATCAGAACGATTCGAGGTCTAGGTTATTTACTGGAAAACTGGCCTGATAAATAAACTCAAAAGAAGCGTGCATTTATTTTTTCGAAGAATATTATTCACTACTCAAATAACGTAAGCCTATTAACGCACCGTTTTTCTCTTGTTCTTGTTCATGTTGTATCCAACAAATCTTAGCCATACCTTTCATCTTTAGAGATTCGGAATATAAACTGACCACGGTATGGGGCAGCAAATCTTTGTCGGGATTTTTTACATAAACCATCAAGCCGTCTACCGAAATGTTTTTTCCTTCAAATTCAACCCGCTTGTTTTTAACCATCAAGAACCCGACAAAAGACTGTTTTTTACGATAATACTGCCGTTTCAACCATAAACGGTTAGCATTGTAAATAACATGCTTGAATTCCAACCCCATCAAGATATTGCTATCTTTCTCCTTGATCCAGATAATTTCGACTTCGCCGGTTAGCATTAAGTCTTTAACAAAGATTTCAGCCGCACTATTTTCATTAATAAACGATTCAAAATCGCTAAAGGTAGACAACAACCGCCCCGGTACTATTTCGATCAGGATACCATTCACCGAAACATCGTGACTCATAAAGTCCAATGTTTCGCCTGCTAAATACAATTTTCCTGATGAAGTTAGGTTTTTTCTATATTCTTTGCGTTCTCGAAACATTGGTATATAACCTTGCCAATTAAGTATTTATCAATAAAGATAGACTATTATTATTGGTTGAATAAAAATTTATGTCGTATTATGCAAACTCTTTGGTCATGAGAAACTTAGCATACAAGGATAGACTTGCCCTATGCCGATGGACTTTCGATTGAACAACTTAAAATAGGTAAAAAATGACTTCAAAATAATTGCTGAATAGGCCATGATAGACATTGAACCTTTTATGCTAAACCATTTATTTCAAGGGGCTGGTATGTTTGCGAAATCCTTTATCATTATTTTTTCGGCGATCACGACATTTGCCACTATGGGATGTGCTTCGTCCAGGCAATTATGGAGTCAAGACGGATTTTCACATGAACAATCCACTACCGCACTTTCCGAATGCAAATATCAAATTGGTTTAAAACAAATACCGGAAACTCAGCAAGAGGAATTGCTTAAGCACTGCATGCAGGGTAAAGGTTACCGGCTCAGCGATTATTGAGATCGTATATCAGAATCCGCCAAGTGAATGAACAAAACGTAATTCACTCAAGCGCTATACTTATCGCACTTCAAATTTCGGCATTAGCGTATTGAGGCACCGAGGTGTTAGACGTATTTTAAATCCGCATTCACCCAACAGCTTAATTCCATTCCATAGGCTATTGGCTAGGATTACAGCAATTCTCAATTGGGGATCAAAAATTATGCAGGGTAAGTTTGAGGAGGATGACTCGTCAAACCCCTCCATGAATGGTTTTATCCAGCACCTAAATGCCAACTACCTTACTTGTCGGGTCGAATTTCAATTATTTAGGGGCTGGATTCCTCGACAGGCATATTTCACAACCTAAAAACGGCGAAAAATGCTCAAACTGGGAATTTAATCTTCGTTAATTTGGTCCATAACAAGCAACCCTGGTGCCGAAATTTGATTAGCAAAAGCTATAAATCCTAACGTAGAGATTTTTCGCTAACCGCACCTTCAAAGAGAAAAAAGCGAACGCTTAGATTTAATTAATTAGGGCTCGATTTTATAGACGGATAAATAGCCGCCCCACCCGCTTTGATAAACCAAACTAACCCCTTCTGGCAGCTTTTTCAGCGACTCGATAAACGGCAGCAGACGAACCAACAGCGTATTCTTGCCATCGCCCTCCATCGCTGTCACCCATGCCCGATAGTAACGCCCTTCCTTATGGGCCAGATAGTTGCCATCCCCACTTTCATACGCCCAACGCTTAACCTGCGCAATATCGCCATGCAGATTGCTTCCGGCCGGAATGTTTTTGGCTTTTAAGCCTAAATCCGAACCGCCGTAAGCCTTAATTTCAGAAAGTCGTAATAACACATCATTATTGACCAATAAATAAATAGGGCGTGACTTGCCGAAATATTCGACAATTTCGCTTAATGCCTTGTCGGCATCCATCGTCAGCCAACGCGCCATATGCTGTAATCGATCGCTCTCCTTATTAGACGCTTCAATCAAGTCTGAACGAAAAGCCCCCCAAACCGAGCTTGAGAAAGTTTCTTCCCCTGGCTTTTGCAGCCAAGCTTCTCGTCCGCTTAAATATTGAATTCGTTGACCGTCGTCCCACCAACTCAAAAACAGCGACTCTTCAGGCGCATGTTTCGAAATCGCTTCGCTGGCTGACTGCCAAATTTCGTTTCGTAATCCGGTTTGACTGGACGAAATCACCCCGTCTTGCGATTCTTTCGGAAAAAGTACTGCACTCGACCTTGCTCCCGAAGCATTTCGATACTGAACGACAGCTAAGCTGAATGCATCTTTATCGTCATAACGAAAGGAATAAAGCTGCGCGGAATCAGCCGGAAAAAATCCCGGCAAATCAGCTAGTAGTAAGGGTAATGAATTGACATTCAAGCGTTCGTCGACTTGAGCGACTCCCGACGAAGCCGGGCCGCTCAATTCATGAAATAGTAACGCACCGCCTCCAAACAGCGATGCGATACCGATTAACAACAAAAGTGCTTTTCCGTAGCGTCCTTTTATCACTGTGGTCCTTGGTCCGATTCAGGTTTTGCCGGCTTTAGCAACAGATAAGCGATACCTAAACCGAATGCAATCAACAACAATGCACTTATGAGCAGATTGTTATCTTTACCCGAAGCCGATTGCTGGGCCGTAGTGGAAACGGTTTTGAATTTACTGCCCGATTTCATCGCAGCCATTTCGCGCAAGCGCGTGTCTTCATCCATAATCTCGGTGTAACCGCGCATCAGGTTAGACCAACCCTCGGTATAGGTAAAGCCGCCGGGATTAGCATGGAAGATGCCTTTATAATGCTTGATGACATCATGTTCCCACATGTCGGCATAGACTCTTTCAACGTGACTCGGATTATTGCCTTTAGCCCAGAACAATTGGAAGAATCCGCCTGCCGCATCTTTTTCCGGTGCAGGAGGCGCCGGACGATTGCTGTTTTGACCGATCAACAAGCCATCATCATAGAGCTTGTTAATGACCTTTTTGGCTTCCTGTTCAACCGCCAGTCCTTGAATCGTACCTTTATCCGCCGCATCAAGATAAGCTTTGGCAAAACTGGCCGAGTGGCACAGGCTACACGTCTCTATCCATGACTCTTTACGCTCTTCGAACCAAGGATGTCCCAGGTTGTCGGCAATGGCCGGAGTTGGATTAAACGCCCAACGCACCTTGCGCACCAGGTTGTGCGAGTATTCGCCCTTGTATTCGAAATGACACAATTGACAGGTCGGCGCGGTATAACCCCCTTTAGCGATCGCATCTTTCAATGGAACTTCGAAATCCCAGTTGGCTTTACCCAAGGTTTGATACTGCGTACCGTGCTTCGACATCATGAAATTTTCGAATTCATTATGGTCGACGCCGTTGTGACAAGTCGCACAGGCTTCAGGTTGTCTCGCTTCGGCCACCGAAAAAGTATGCCTGGTATGACAGCCGTCGCATTTGTTTTGCTGATAGTGGCACATATCACAACCTTGTGCGACTTCACGCTCAGGCATCGCAGCCCAAATCGTATTTTCGACATTCGCTTCCCAATCGACCGCATGCGAGGGATGGCCTTTACTCCATTGTTTTTGCGGCCACTCCTGGTCTTTTTCGGATTCGGCTTCGGCGAATTCGTTCAAGTGGCAAGTACCGCAAGCGACCCGATCCGGCATGACCAGATTTTCAGCATGGTTAATAGTGTCTTTGCCGACGCCGCCGTGGCAATCGATACAACCGACTTGGTCGAGTTGCTGGCCTTTTTCAAGCAACCCCAGCTTAGTCAAGTTTGCTTCGACTTCCGCTAATTTTTTCTTCTTGTAGGCGCGTACGTCACTATCGGGCAAGTTGCGGATCTTCTTCAAATCGCCATGAACGCTATTCTTCCAGGCATGGAAAGCGCCGGGTGAGGTGCTTTGATGACAGCCGATACAAGCATCGCGGCCAACCTCGCCTTGAACAGTCTTAGGCGGTGTGTAAAAATCTTTGGGATTCCAATATTTTTGAATAGGAATCGGCTCCCAATATTTACCGTGAGATCCTTTACCCGGATGCGATTCGTAATAATCTTTTTTGAGTTGTTCGAAATCGGGCTGTGCGGCGAAGGCAAAATTACCCACACCAAACCCGATTAAACTGAACAACAATGCGATCAGCAAGCTGAACGATTTGTTTTTCATGGCGCTCCTCTCCCAAATTTTTGTTTTATAATGGTTTTTTATTTTGGCCGAACTGATGATTCAGTTTAATAAGGTCATATTCTACATAGAAGCAACGCCTTTTTACCGATTGTCCGGTGATGCAGCTTGACCATCAATTCCTGAATTCTGTTGTCACAGCACGATAGTTTCGTATCGAAACTTAATTTTAACAAGAAACCGACTTGTTTCCCTAATTTTTATCCGTAATTGGCTTCGTGCTTTTTCTGATACCGCACCGAACAAATTTTGCCGCCGACAATCAATGAAAGCAAATATTGAAGATAGAATCAACCTGAAATCGGCGTGCGATCGCCGATAGCGGCGGAAGAAAGTAAATTGGCGAACTGATGTAAAACTATTCTTAAAAATAATAACTATAAAAAGATCCGAACCATTCTATTCATCGGCAAACCAACGCTGTATCTTTTCAATGCTATCACGATTTTTCACCAAGGCATTGACGCATTCGGGATCAAGTTTGATACCAGCCAGTCGTATCAACATCGAAAAAGCTTCATTGTTCGTCCACACTTTCTTGTAAGGCCTCTCCGAAGTCAACGCATCAAAAATATCCGCAACGGACACGATACGCGCTTCGATCGGGATTTCATCCAACGTCAAGCCTTTCGGATAACCGCTACCGTCTATCGATTCATGATGATACTCGACAATGTTACGAATCATATCGATGTCGCGGAATTGTCCCAAATTATAGTTATCCAATAAATCGTCTATGATTTCCCGCCCCTTGCTGGCATGAGTTTTCATCACATCGAATTCGTTTTCGGTCAGCTTACCGGGCTTCAAAAGAATATGATCGGATATCGCAATTTTGCCGACATCGTGTAGCGGCGAAAAAAGAAAAATATTTTCGATGAATTGATCGCTAAACCCATGACTATCGGCCAACTCCATTGCGATAATCCGTGCATAGTGCGACATTCTAGCAATATGCCCGCCCGTTTCAGGATCCCGTTGACGCGTCATACTCAATGCCGATCTCACAGTGGCCGTCAAGGTACGGATATGCGACCATTCGTTGACGACCAACAACATGATTAAATGGCTGCAAATATCGAGTTCGCCGAGAACAGCCTCTTCAAAAACGTGTTTTTGATACGAATTGTAAAAAACAAACCCGTAAAATTGATCTTCATAAAAAATAGGGTGCGTATAACTGGAACCGTATCCAAATTCAGACAATCGCCGAGTGTAATCATGTTCGCCATGCTCGAACAAAGCCAGGTCGTTGACGACACGAGGGCTCTTCTTTTTCACGATTTCTTGCAACGAATCGGCGGCGCTCAATTTAGCCTGGTAATGCACGAGAGGACTGCCATCCTTGCTGCTATAAGCCAAAGTCTTGAGAAGATCGGTTTCGGGATCGAATACCGCGACGGCTATGCGATCAATAAACGGAAAATGATTGAGCAAAGTCACTCTCAAATTATCCAGTTTTTCAGACAGGGATAATTTTTTATTCAACGCTTCCAGTTGATCGACATGACTAAAAAGATTGACCATGGGATTCGGCAGTTATCGGTGATTGGTTCGGTGCATTATAGTGCGATAATTTCAGAGTTGGGAAATTCCGACCAAAAACCCCAACTCAAAACACACGATAGATCCGATACATTAATTGCCGGAAGGAATTTTCCAAAAAATACCCATCGTAGATCAAAATTCCGCATTGGGGTGCCCGTCAAAGAAAGCGTGAACCCAGCACCTAAATTATCCAAGACAATTAACCATGGCCAATGAAGCTATGGAATTTAGGTGCTGGGCGAATAAGTCCTTATAAGCTCCGGACCACCCATGCTGGTAAAGCCTTTTTTGGCGCCATGGATGGAGTGAATGTCGATTTTGCAGGAGCAAAAATCGACAAGGGCCATGGATGGAGTGAATGTCGATTTTGCAGGAGCAAAAATCGACCTAACCACCCCCGCCTGCTTAATCACTGCAGAAATTTGAAGTGCGAAAGGTATAATCCTGAGTTCTGCAGTTCCCCCATGAAGCGCTTGAAGCGCTAGAAGTTCTTAAATTATCTCAATAGGATATTCATAAGCTTTAAGTAATCTTTCAGGAGAGAAAAACTGTTTTGCAAATCATAGCAAGCCATTGAATTAACTTCTTATTATTCATAATCTTCATGGTGAAATACTTTTCTTAAGTCTATAGGATGATTTTCAATTTTCCAACAAGACCGGAATGATGCCGATTTTTTTTTGCCAAATCGTCGGCCCCAAATGATGCAACGAATCGCCGTTGACGTCGACCGCAACCGTGACCGGCATATCCTCGATCACAAATTCATGCACGGCTTCCATTCCCAAATCCTCAAACGCGACGATGCGAGCTTTCCGTATCGCTTTTGAAACAAGATAAGCCGCACCCCCGACTGCCATCAAATAAACCGCTCGATGTTTCTTGATTGCTGCAATCGCGGCCGAACCGCGTTCGGCCTTGCCGATCATGCCGATCAAACCGGTTTGCGCTAGCATCGCCTCGGTAAATTTATCCATGCGTGTCGCGGTTGTAGGACCTGCGGGACCGACTACTTCATCGCGAACCGGATCGACCGGACCTACGTAATAAATGAATTTGTTTCTAAAATCGACGCCCTCAGGCAAAGGCTCGCCCCGCTCTAGCATCTCGACGATCCGTTTATGGGCTGCGTCTCGGCCGGTGAGTAGCGTGCCGCTCAGCAATAAGGTCTCGCCGGGCTTCCAAGTTACTATCTCATCTTTCGTCACGGTGTCAAGATTGACTCGTTTCGCGCTTGCCCCGCCCTCCCAAGCGATTTTCGGCCAATCCTCCAAATGCGGCACCGGCAGCTCGGCAGGACCGGAACCATCGAGTTCGAAATGAATATGGCGCGTCGCGGCACAATTCGGAATCATCGCGATCGGTTTGTTGGCAGCATGCGTCGGATAATCCTTGATTTTTATATCTAAGACCGTCGTAAGCCCGCCCATGCCTTGCGCACCGATACCGAGCGCATTAACTTTTTCGTACAATTCCACGCGCAATTCCTCGAGCGTATTGACCGGCCCACGAGCAATCAACTCGTGAATATCGATCGATTCCATACAAGCCTGCTTCGCGAGCAACATCGCTTTTTCGGCGGTGCCTCCAATACCGATACCTAATATTCCCGGTGGGCACCAGCCTGCGCCCATCGTCGGCACCATTTGCATGACCCAATCGACGATGCTGTCGGATGGGTTCAACATTGCAAACTTGGATTTGGCTTCGGAACCACCACCCTTGGCCGCGATTTCGACTTCGACCTTATGCCCGGGCACAACCTCCATATGCACGACAGCCGGCGTATTATCACGCGTATTGATACGTTTACCGGCCGGATCGGACAAAATCGATGCACGCAGTAGGTTATCAGGATGCATAAATGCGCGCCGAACACCTTCATTTACCATGTCCACAATACTTATTTGAGCATCCCACTGCACGTTCATACCGATTTTAAGAAATACCACGACAATGCCGGTATCCTGACAAATCGGCCGATGTCCTTCGGCACACATTCTCGAATTAATCAAAATTTGCGCGATCGCATCCTTGGCCGCAGAACTTTGTTCTTTTTGGTAGGCCCGATACATCGCCGCGATAAAATCGTCCGAATGGTAATAAGAAATGTATTGCAGCGATTCGAATATACTTTGAATAAAATCGTCTTGGCGAATCAAGGTCATGCGCGATTTCCTAGATATGGTTCAAGTTACTTGGCAAACATAGCGAGGGATTATCTGCGCGATTAATCGTCACCGCAACCTCTCGATGAAGCTTTTGTCGATCCGGCAGCCGCCGATTTCAGGATAATCAATCAGGCTTTGCTCGAAATCCCGAAAAGTCGGGTGCTGAAACGCAATGCGCGAAATTTTTCCGGATTGAATTTCAAGCTCTATGGCGCCACCTTTCGGCCATGGCGAACCGTCTTGCGTCGTGAACATCAATAAACCGATATGGCCTAATGGTTTGCCTTGTTCGATAGCCGGCCTCGTGCAGCTCAGTCGATCGATATAAAGCCACGAAAAAACTTTTTCAAATTGCTGATAACCGATCACTACCCCCTCTCCGGGCATATAGTCGATACCAAGCAGACTTTCGAGACCGAATTCGCCAAGATGATTTTGCAACAGCACCTTACCGCCCCCCTCCTTAGCCGTCGCGATCAACGGATAAATCTGTCTCGCCATTTCCGCCGGATTTTTGTTTTGAATCACCGCCGCCAATTGCCGCCCAATCGATTGTACCGGTCCCAGCACGCTTTCTTTCTTTTGGCGGGCATCCTGAATAGACTGCCAGTCCTGAGCACTATTGACGGACAAGCCCATCATCGCCATCGTTTGATAATCCTCATCGATCAAACAGCCGGAAAAATCGCGGCTTCGGTATTGTTGAAGGATTGCCTGCCGCAAGTCATCGGCGGTAGCACGAATTTTCGGAATATTGTAGTTTGACCAGTCCGGGGACTGCGTCAAAAAATAATACAGCACCGCATTCCGGTCGAATTTATTAAAGCCTAAACCTCGCAATGCCCGCTTCAACTTGCGGCATTGGCTTTCCACTTCGCCGTATTTTCGCCAATCCGGCTGTAAATTCGGCTTCTCATCGACTGTAGGCCTTTCCAGTAATTGCTTGAGTTCGATATTACCTTCACCCATTCGAATCGGCGTGCTCAATAACTCTTGCAACGAAACATCCCGTGCACTCGGTATCCCTGCGGAAACTTGTTTGAGCAATAATGACGAGCGTATCTCCGGGTAAATCCGCAGCTCGCCCAATTGTTTTGGTCCACCTGAGAACGGATTGCCGCCTTCGACAACTTCATAAACCGGCAGACGCGTCTCTCTAAATACTGTCTTATTGCCATCGCTTTGGATAGCGAACGGTAAGGTATGGGTCTCGGTACTGATTTTTGCTTCGGACGGCGCCGATACCGCAGTTTGCCCTATCGGGCTCTGTACCCACTCGTCGGCCAACTTACCCATCACGGCAATACCGATACCGACCCCGGTCAAGGCCAGCAGATTTGTGCTTTTATGAACATCGCCGATGATTTTGGAGATATCGGTATCGCTCTGGTTACTGGTCATGAATTGGTAATCGATCGCAGTGTCTTTGCTTAAATCCAGCCTCAGCCATGGCGTCAGGGCGGCTTTGCGCGTTTCGAGGTTAAAATTGCATTTTCCACTACTGCCTTGATAAACGAGCGCTGTAACCTCCTGCTTATAATTCAGCGCTTCGTTTTTAACTTTGAAAACAACTGCAGCTGTTGAACTCCCTTTCTCATAGCCGGAGCCTATTTCACTGCAACCCGTTTTGAGTGTGCTATCGCCTTTTAATTCGAACTCGGAAAATAGCTGAACGTAATAGTCGTCTCCGTCAACGGCTTGATATCCACCAAGAGGTTTCAAGACATTTGCTTGAGCAACCGGATAATCAACCGCAATCTGGCGGGAAGTTGAGCATCCTGTCAGAACAAGACCAACCGCCCCAGCGAGTTGCAGCAGAAAAAAATTACGAAAACGCATACTCAATACCTTAAATAATAAAAAATGACATAAACGATCACTATGTATATTCGACTAGTTCATTCGACTATCGACTGCAAAATAACGAATTTACGATTAGCGGCAATCACCGAAGCATTGCCGAACAATTTCTTCAACTCCAGATGATAACCCAAGTGGCGATTACCGATGACCCGCAACGCCCCTCCTCGCTTTATGATTTCTCTCGCTTGCCGAAACATTTTAGCGGCGATCATATCGCCGACCGCATTCTGTTGATGAAAGGGCGGATTGCATAAAACCACATCAGCCGATTCAGCGGTAAAGTCTGACAAACAATCACCGACACTAAAATTCGCTAGCCTGCTATCGCCGAAAGCCCGTTCAAAATTTTCCCGCGCCGATGCGATAGCCATAAACGACTCGTCGACGAAATGCACCACCGCATTCGGATTGAGTTCGGCTGCAAGCAAACCGATGATTCCGTTACCGCAGCCTAGATCGATGATAGTTTCGGCATTGGGAAAACAGCCGATATACTCGATAAAAAACCGAGTACCGATATCGAGGCTGTCACGCGAAAACACATTGGCATGATTAACGATCGTATAATTCGCCCCCTCCAGCCGGTAATGGATCGGATATGGATTAACCGGCAATGAAATCTTATCGTCCGGTAAGGAAAAAATCAGTCGCGCTTTTTTCCATGCTTTCGCGCTGTTTGTAGGACCGACGATCGTTTCTAATAAACGCCAAACGGTAGTGCTGAGATTTTTGACCATCCCGGCTGTGATGATTCGAGTGGCGGGCGTCATGAAAGGCCGCAATGTAATCAGTTGGTATTCGAGCAATGCCAATGTTTTCGGCGACTTTATCACAATCAAATCATAACTTTGCACGGGCAACTCGAGACTTGTCATCAATCGAACGCCGTCTATCGACAAGGCATTCGCGGAAAAATTCATTAGTGTCGCTTGTTGGCTTAAATAGGAATCGGATAATGCAGTAGGTTTGAACTCATGTAAGGCAACCGTTAAGGCACCGAAACTGTCGTTAACGATCAACACGCGAGCGCCAACAGGAGGCAATTGAACTTCGGACAAATAATTCAGCAAATATTCGTCGGACGCATCGTATGCTCGAAGTAGCTCACGCCGACGTAACGGCAAACGCCGCAAGTTAAATCGACCTTGCGGGACCGATAAAACATCAGCCATAAGAAAACAAACACTTTAACGAACAGTTCTGTGGCATCATTGATTAAAAAAAGGGTAAAACCATAAACGGCGCGCTATTATAGCCCAGAATTAAACAGTATCTTCAATCTTGCTTTTTTGCATTTCAAGGCTACATTCGCGCGGCTTTTCATTTACTTGAGTAACATTACTTGCAACCCAGTTTACTACCTACCACGACACCAATACATCCGAAACCTATTTTCGAAGAACTGGCCGATCAACTGATCGATAGAGGCTGGCATGTCATTGAAAATTATTTTGATACTGCGTTAATTAAAAATTTAGTTGCCGACCTTAAGTCCTACGATAACGAAGGCGAACTAACACCAGCAGGCATCGGCCGCGGCATCGGCTTTACGTTAGACGAAAATATTCGCGGCGACAAAACCCGATGGCTTACACGAAACACCGAAGCACAAAAGCGCTATTTAGACGAAATGGAGATGCTTCGTCATGAAATGAACCGACTACTTTTCATGGGGTTATTTGAATATGAAAGCCATTTTGCATGCTATGAACCGGGCGCTTATTATCTTAAGCATAAGGACAGTTTTCGAGGTGCGGCAGGGCGAATCTTAACGACAGTGGCTTACCTTAACGAAACATGGCAAAACGAGGATGGCGGTTTTCTGGCCCTCTATAACCCGAAAAGTGGACAGGTCGAAGCACGAATCGAGCCCTTGGCAAGAACACTAGTCGTATTTCTCAGTGAAGATATACCACACGAGGTCGAACCGACCCAACGTCAACGCTTGAGTATTGCCGGCTGGTTTAAATGCAACACCGGCAAACTTATATAACTCGGAAGCCACTTTTCCGAAAAATAGGCAATTGGCACAGGGCAATGATTTATATTGTATTTTTGTTGGCCTTAAATAGCTGCCGGCAAAATTACGCATTAACACGATTCGTGTCACTAGTAAAGGAAATGACAGCAAAAATACCGCCAGAATACATCGGTTTATTGACGGAATCCCTTAACGGGCACCCCGAAACCGAAAATTAGCTAATAGGTATAATTCTATTGCACTAACTGAATAGCCTGTTATCAATTACCGGCGTGTTTGGTAAGATATGCCCAGTGACTTTATACTTCGAAGTAACCTTCTCATTATTATTTAGGATCGATATAACCATGAAAAAATCAACTTTAGCATTCGCGGTCAGCGTACTGGCAATCTCAATTCCGCAACTAAACGTTCAAGCCTCGGATGTCGTTGCCGGTCGAGCAGCTTTTGAAACCTGCCGAGGTTGCCATAGTATCCCAGCCTACAGTAATGCCTACCCGACTTATTATGTTCCTAAAATTGGCGGACAACGCGCCGACTATGTGGTTTCAGCATTGAAAGCCTATCGGGAAAAAAATCGTCCGCACGGCACGATGAAAGCCAATAGCTACGACCTAAGCGATCAAACTATCGAAAATATCGCCGCCTATATTGAAACCGCGCCGGGCAAAGAAACCAAAAGCCCAGCCGGTGGCGATCCGGCCGCCGGCAAAAAACTCGCTCAATCCTGCCTAGGCTGCCATGCGGAAGGCAACGATGCGCAAAACAATGTACCGAGACTAGCCGGTCAATATGGCAATTATCTGGTCAAAGCCATGCAAGACTATCAATCCGGCAAAAGAAACAACCCGGTCATGCAGTCAATGTTACAAGGCCTATCCGGTGACGACCTGGAAAATATCTCGGCCTATTTTGCAAGCTTGAAAGGTCTGACCAATACCGATTAAATCGGCACATTCAATCATTGCGACGGGTGCAGGCCATTCGGCCTGCCCCGTCTTATTTTTAAAGATTCACTTATTTGAGATATTCCAAACGCATACCCAAGCGTTCCTACCTAAATAAGCTTAAGCGACTCGTGCTTTATCTAGCGTTGTTTTTCATAACAAGTTCATTGTTATCGGTCGTTTTGCTCCGTCATATATCGGTACCCATATCGGTATTCATGCTATATCGTCACGCAGAATATTTTCAGGACAATCGGGCATTCAAAGCAATCGATTATCGCTGGATTAAGCGCGAACAAATTTCACGCTACGCCTTGTCGGCAGTCGTTGCATCCGAAGATCAGCGTTTTTTTAACCACAACGGTTTCGATTTCAATGAAATGCAGAATGCAGTCGATCATTACCTAAAAGGCGGAAAACTTAGGGGGGCCAGCACGATCAGTCAACAAGTCGCTAAAAACCTATTTCTGACCCCTTCCAAAAGTTTTTGGCGCAAAGGACTCGAATTTTGGTTTACCGGGTTGATTGAAATGCTTTGGCATAAAGACCGCATTCTGGAAGTGTATCTGAACATTGCAGAATTCGGCGATCATCTATTCGGTATCCAATCGGCCAGCCAACGTTATTTTGGCATACCCGCCAAACAATTGAATGCCTCGCAAGCAGCTATGTTAGCCGCAACGCTACCCAACCCACATATTTATAAAGCCGACAAACCGACACCTTATTTACTCGAACGGAAAACCTGGATAATGAAACAAATGAAAAACCTGAATTATCGACACAAACAACATCAATAAAAACCGGAGTAGGCAAAGCGTATAGCGCTTTGCCCATGATTTTTTTTATAACACCGGCTGACTTGGCTTTTTATTCGTCTTTCTATGTCCTCTCCATACCAGCCAACCGCCCAACCACAACGCAAGCCATGACATATAATTCACTAGGGAAAAACCATTGATTTCCTGCCCCATCGTTCTAAATAATTTATCCCACTCTTTTCGGCTTTTTTCTTGACCATAAGGCTCGACAATGCCATTCGATGCGACTTGCCAGAGTTGGGCGTACATGTAGGCATAATCATGCACCAATCCGGGAATCAGCAACAAGCCAGTTGGACTGAGTAAAGCCCATAATGGCCTCGGAATCGAAGCACCGTCGAATTCAAAGCCTTCGGGTATAACGATCTTGGAGCCATCCGACAATTCGTAATACCAGTTTTCGGTTAAAACCCATTTTCTGACTTTAAAAATCGAAGCCACTAACTTTTGTAGCTTTGTTTTTTGATTTTTTGTCGGTATAGGCACCGGTTTAACGACCGGCATTGAATCTAAAGAGATCGCTGGCAAGGCATCCAGGTGTATAAATATTTTAATAATATACAACAACAAATAGCCGGCCAGAAGCACAGTGGCAACCCAACCAATACAGTAAATGAAATCGACCATAACTCCCCCTACGAATTATTTTATATTTATTGAGGCTGATAAGAGCCTACTTTCTAAGCACTAACATCCTGGTTTCCTATGACTTGAAAAAACGGTAACGTTACAAGGACGAATAGAAAACCGTCTTAATCTTACGGTATATACGAATCAAATTGCAAAGAAATTATTTTTAATTTCATAAGTTTAACTATCACGCCGCACTACTTTCGGAAAGCCTAGCGGGCGAAATATTTACTCCCTTTATACTCAAAAAATGGTTATCTTTATGAAGGTATGGGGGGTGTGGCTAGCGAGGATGTCGGCAGCAGGGCAGGTTTTTGCTCCATGCAAAATCTGCATTCACGCCATCCCTAGCATTCGAGCTGCCGTCAAGCCCCCATGGATGGGTTCAGGCGATCCTCGATAGACACATCCCATACCTTTTGTTCTTAGACGGTTTTTCAATCAAAGAAGGAGTAGAACAAGCTCCATGATGGGTTTCCGCTTCGCTCCTAGCCATCCTACTCATAAGCGACAACTTAGTGTCTATTCTATAGTGTATTTGTGGCTTTATACGTCATATCAGCATGGATTGCCGATATCCAGGTTACATGGGTGTGAAGCTAAGCATTGCCATCCCTGGCCCTGGATTCCGCCAGTCCCTGGCGGAATGACGCGATTTACCTTGAGTTGGCGCCTATGCCCGTCCTACTCCTGGATTATTTAAAATGCTTTGGCACAAAGACCGCATTTTAGAAGCTTAACCATCACGCCGCACTACTTTCGGTAATCAACTTCTGAAACTCCTGTTCTGAAACGATATCACGATTCGTTTCGACACGATCGAGATAAACCAATCCATCCAAGTGGTCGTATTCATGTTGAAAAACCCTTGCTACAAAATCCTCCAAAATCAGCGTCCGGCTGACTCCCTGCTGGTTAAGATAACTAACACTAATCGTCCGGAACCGAGGCACTAAGGCCCGAATACCGGGAATACTTAAACAACCCTCCCAATCCTTTGCGATCTCGTTCGATAGCACATTAAATTCGGGGTTGACCATCACAGTTGGATCCATAGTAGGGGCCTTAGGATATCGAGGCGTGGAACGCGAAGCAACGATCATTATTCTAAGCGATTCGCCAATTTGCGGAGCGGCCAAACCAACCCCCTCGGTACTTGCCAATGTTGCCTGCATCGCAGCAATTACATCGATCACAGACGGGTCGTCGACTCGTTCGACCGGCATGGCAATTCGCCTTAGGACCTGAGCGCCGATTTGCTCGATAGCGCGGATGTTCGTATTACTATTCATCATTTTCGTTAGTCTAAAAAAACCTACAAAAGAAGCCGACTTAAAAACCCACTCGACTAAAAGCCTTGTTGCAATTTTGCGATCAAGGCTTGCCGTTCGGGCTTTGGCGACACTTGCGTTTGAAATATCGCATGGATATCGCGGACGATTTCAGGATCGATCAAGTTGCGATAATCGACAAGCCCAGTATCTTTAGGAACAGAAAATTCAGGCATCAACGCTACACCCATGCCGGCACGAACCATATTCAAAATCCATTCCTCGCTATTACTCCGATAGGCCGCATACAAATCGATATGCAAATCCCGACAGACACTTTTAAGTTTTTCTCGTAACTCGCAATTGAGCCTATCTAGATAAGGTTCGGATTGCAAAGTTTTTAAATCGATGTTCTGCATTTGTTTAAATCGATGCTGATTACTGAAAGCGACAACGTAACGCTCGCGATATAGCAATAACGACTGAAAAGGCCGGACCGGCAAAACAATCGGCGCACTGATCGCTAGGTCAAGATACCCCTCATCCAATTGTTTCAGCAAATTACTCTCGGTATCGACAATCAACTCCAGCTCAATACGAGGAAAATCGCGTTGAAAATCTGCCAACACCGGACTCAAACTCTGCGAGCCGATCGTATTCATCATGCCGACCCGAATAGGCACAGTATTCAGGCGGGTAAATCGTATCGCTTCAGCTTTGATGGCTTGCGCTTCAAGAAAAATTCGGCGAAGATTCGGCTCGACCAAACGACCTAACGCGGTTAAGTGGCATCCCCCTCTATCCCTTACAAAAAGTTCGCCGCCCATTTCTTCCTCAAGCTTTTTAATCGCTTGCGTCATCGAAGGTTGTGAGACATAGACCGCTTGTGCTGCGCGTGTGAACGTGCCTTTATCGCAAACCGCCAGAAAGTAACGAATTTGATGCATTTCCATAACAGCCAGTCTAATTGCATAGAGAAAAACTATTCTTTCATAGAAAGCGGCTATTTTACATAACTAATAAATCGTTGTTACATGGACACATCAATTACAAAACTATACGAGAAACTTATGCAAGCGGCGAAGTTAATTGTCATGTATCCTAAACCAACCGACCTGGATGTCTTCGAACACCGTTATACGGAAGAGCATGTTCCTATGGCCGTAGAAAAAATGGTTGGTAAAACTCGTTTTGTCGCCTCATTAATAACTTCGACTGCCGATGGCAAGCCTGCGCCCTTTCACCGAATGGCCGAAGTCTATTTTCCGTCGATGCCGGCTTTAGAAGCTTGTTTGAATTCAATCGGCGGGCAAGAAACGGCTAAACATGCCGTGCAAATTTCCAGCGGCGGCGCTCCTTTATTCCTAATTTCCGAAGTCGAAACTGTCGACTTTTAGCCAACCTAAACAGGAGACTGTGATGAACAAAGGCAAAATAACTATAAATCGTTCACGGATCTTATCCTATCATCGTTTTTTCGAACAGTTGTTGATCGCCGCTTTTTTACTATCGTGCTTGATTATCGTTTCGCCGGCACACGCCCATCGGGGGGCGGTTGATGAAATCGATGCCTGCAATATCCGTGTCGGTGTCGATAGCGTCCATTTCACCGCATACACTCCTGAATTATCGGGTAGTAAAGGCTATTGCAATGCGATCCCGCAAGTCGGTCAAACGCATTTGGTCTTCGACTACGGCGGCAAGGCTTTACGCACGATCGATGTGGAATTCGAGATCACTAAGGAACCGGAAGGCACCCGGATTTTTTATCAAGAGCCGCAAAAGGTCAAAACCGGTTCGTTTAGCGGCATTGTCGACTTTAGCCAGTACGGCGCGGGCAATTATTTAGCTCATATCACAATCGTCGACAACGACAAGCAACTCGATTCGCATATCCCGTTTTCGGTAGGTCTCGAAGACCCCGACAGCTTCAATTTTATGCCACTACTGTTCGTATTCGGCTTATCGGCTTTTGTGGTGCTGGCATTCATGTACGTGAGCAAGGATAACGATAAACCTACCGATACTCCGGAAGCCTAATCTGAAGCGCATTTAACCCAACATCAAAACCCGGAATGCGTCAATGATTGATTTCTCAACAATAAAACCCCACCTGACCAAACGATACATGTGGCTGGGAGCAATTTTTCTGCCACCCATCCTGTTAGTTCTGATCATGTTGTTGATGGAAAGAGGGAGTAGTGATTATGCTCAGATGGGCAACGCCGTTTACCGGCCCGAGTCAATTCAAGGCCGATGCCAAACAGAACAGCTAAAAGGATCTGCCGGCGCCACCAATGGCGAATCCACCGCAGATGGAATCAAATTTAACGTACGCACACCTTTAAATTATGACCCGAAAATCCTTCACCCTTTGTTAGTGGTATTATCGCCTGCCGGTTCCAATCGAGCTAAAACCGAAAAAACGACCGATCTAACGCTAGCGGCAACCACCGCCGGTATGATTGTCGTTTATGCGGATCATCCGCCTCTATCGCCCACCACGACCGTCGAACTCGGCACCATTCCCGAACTCATCGCAAAAAAATGGTGTATCGACGACAAAAGTATCTATATCACCGGTCATTCCGACGGAGGCACTTCCGCCATGGCCTTGGCATTCATGTCCGGCACCAAGCATATTCCTACCGCAATAGCCCCAAGCGCGGCCGGCATCAATTATCAAGACTTGCGCGAACGCCGTTGCCCCGACCCGCTTCCGGTCATGATCATGCATAGCGCGAAAGACAAGCTGTTTCCAGGTTATGGCAAGGACTCTGCGGGTTGGTGGGCGACATGTAACCAATGCGACCCGATCCCGGAACCGCTCGATAATGGGTGCAGCGGTTACACGAATTGCGCTAATGACATAAAAACCTGGTATTGCGAAGGCGATAAACCGCATTCGCAATGGCCGGATATCAACGCAACGTTGATTGATTTTTTTGTAGCATCGGCCCGAAAAGAAAAGTAACCTTAAACTCGATGAACCAAACGTGAGTTTCATCGATTATTTCAAACAATTGCTGAGGAGTAAAAAACCGCAAGCGCTAGGTATGGCCTAAATCCCGGCGCCGAATTTTGATCTACGATGATAATTGGCGACCATTCCTTAGCCAATTCGAACTGTACCCAAATCATCCGAAAAAGCACTCAAGAGGCGAACATGAATCAAGCAAAGTTCCAAACTTTAGCATTCACCTTGGCGATTGGCCTGACGAGCTTAGTTTTGGTCGCTTATTCATCAACTGCGGCCTCTCGATCAAAAGTTCAATTGCAAGTGTTGGGTGCTGGCGGCCCGGAAATTACCGATCGGCGCGCGGGGAGTTCTTATTTGCTCCGTATCGACGATAAAGCGTTAGTGATGATCGATACCGGCCCCGGTAGTAGCCTTAATTTCGAAAAATCCGGAGCGGATTTCAACGATTTGCAGGCCCTGTTATTCACGCATTTTCATGTCGATCACAGTAGCGATTTTCCAGCCTTGGTAAAAGGCTCCTATTTTACCGGCCGTAAAGTTGACTTACCGATCTATGGCCCATCAGGCAACGATCTCATGCCTTCGACAAAGGAATTTATCAATCAATTGTTCGGCAAAACCGGCATCTACCGTTACTTAAACGAATACATCAACCCCGACAGCCCGAGCAATTATAAAATACAAGCTCACAACGTCCGTTTCACCAAAAACAAGATACAATCATTCAATATTGCACCGAATTTAAACATCAGCGCCATTTCCGTGCATCACGGCCCCTTGCCCGCTTTAGCCTGGCGAATCGACGCAGAAGACTGCCGCATCGTCATCTCCGGCGACTCCAGCAACCAATACGAAACTTTGGTTAAACTAGCCGAAGACTCAGACTTACTCATCGCCCACCATGCGATACCGGAACAAGCAACAGGTGCCGCCCGAAATCTGCACATGCCGCCTTCGGAAATCGGCAAAATCGCACAGGCCGCAAAGGCCAAGCATTTAGTCTTATCGCACCGCATGCGGCGAACCGAAGGCATGGAAGAAGAAACCTCGGCAATCATACGCAAGCACTTTCCGGGACCGATCGATTTTGCCGACGATTTGGAGAGTTATCCATTGACCGGCTGTGAAAAGTAACTACCGATCGTTCCTAACGTAATTATTCATACCCCTTGAGCACTTTCCTGGGAATGCGGCCGTGACGCGCTTATTCAAACAACCCGATCGTTTTGGTCTGTAAATGGCATCAACAGAATTCATATTTTGATGATCCCACTATGACAAACAAAAAAGCGTTTTTAGACGCTGTTCAACTGCGATTTGATCAGCCGAAGCAAACTGCCCTAATTTCGCCAAAATCAGGCGATTGTCCAGCGTGAACAGCTTTAAACGAATAATAAATGGTGCTGGTAATCCGGCTGCCATTAAGTTTTCAATTTGGGTATCCAAAGGCCAGTCTGAATGTTTCGCGCTGGTAATCATGGACATAACGCTATGACCGATTGGCGAATTAAAGGTTTTGTCGACGGATAATACCAAGGCTGGGCGGTTTTTACTTGATTGCCGATCAGTAAACGGAAGCCGATTTTAGGGTGTGGGGTATGCCTGTCGAGGAACGCCGTAAACCCATCCATGGGGGCTTGGCGGCAGCTCAAACGCCAAGGATGGCGTGAATGCAGATTTTGCATTACGCCAAGGATGGCGTGTAGTAGGGCAATGCAGGGCAGAAAAATGCTCCTGCATTTTCTGCATTCATTACATCCATGTAACTCAGCAATTGCCGAGGAGCAAAAATCTGCCCTGCTGCCGACATCCTCGCCAAGCATACCCCACACCCTTTTTGATCTCCAAATTGGGAATTGCTGCGCCAAGCATCGCCACCAACTCGGACGCGCAAAAACTACGTTACGCTCCGCTTTTTAAAGGGGTTCAGGTTGAATATTAAATAAACTTGAATCTTTTTTCGGACCCTTTTTTCGCCGCCTCAACGATAATCCTGATAGAGTCGTTCGACCCAGCTTAGCTTGCCGGCCCAGGAAGCCGTGAGGGATTCGAGCGGCTCTGGATAGACTGCGGGCCATTCGACGCCGAATTTCCGGATTTTGCACAGCGGCGCCAAGAATGACGCCACAGCGATGTCGGCGCGCGTGAAGCGGTCGCCGACCATGAAGCGGCGGCCTTTCAGATGTGCGTCAATTTTGTCGATCGCTTTCTCTAAACGTTGCTGCGCGAGTTTGACCGTGCGCGGTTCGATCATCATCAGTTTACGCATTTGCAGACGCAATTTAGGATAAATGACTGGCATGATCGGACGACCGTACCAGGGACCGTTGGCGGTGAAGATCGGGATCAACAGGCCGGGATGGTCTAAGAGCGTGTCGTAGCAGACCGCCCTAACCGCTACGCCGATGCGTTCGTCGGCGAATTTTTCCCAGTATTGCGCCTCTTCCTTTAATTCCTGTTCGCCCGGCGTCAGCGGCGTGTCGGGATAACGCGAGTCGAGATAGTCGATAATGTCGCTCGAGTCTTGTATGGCCTTGCCGGAATCGACCAGAACCGGTACCGTCGACTCGGCAGCCAGCTTCTTCGTGGTTCGTGCGTGCAGTCCCGGCAACAGGTTCCGGGTCCGGTAATCGAGTTGTTTGTGGTCCAAGGCCCAGCGAACCTTTTCGCAGTAATGCGAAATCGGAAATTGATAGAGTGTACGCATATCGTAATACTCGCGGTGGATTCTAAATGGCTTGTCGACGCCAGCGACCTCAGCCGCAGATCGGGAGTCTCAAGAGCGAATTTGAGCATTAAGCATCTTGTAAGCGGATTTTAATGTGCTGTTTGCCCCTTAGAAGTTAAACTCTACACCCTTACCGAATTATACCTTTCGCACTTCAAATTTCGGCAGTGCCAGAGGAGGCGCCTGGGTGTCCGGTCGATTTTCGCTCCTGCAAAATCGACATTCACGTCATCCATGGCGCTCATAAAGGCTTTGCCAGC
>SLIO01000335.1 GCA_007135635.1 Methylomicrobium sp.
AATCAACCGTATTACGACAATTTAGGAGAACATCTGATGCATCCTGCTCATAGTGCTCACAAAAAAACAGCCGCTGTGATGATGGCTATCGAAAAAAAAGGTTCTGCAATAAATCACTCGAAAAACCATCAAGCGGACAAAACCACCCTTAAGACGATTGTATCCCACCCGACTACCTTGATCGGTATTGGCTTCGCTTTGGGTTATCTGACCTATCGGTTTTTATCCTCGATCGTTTGCCTCTTGTCAAAGTACAAGCGGTTAAGCCATTCATGATTCGGCAATGTTCATTACGAATGGCTTAAAGTCTGACATCACCGGATGATCGATAGATAGGCGATATACTTCTCACCTAAGCCGACTCACTGCTCACTAAACAACCTAACGTCTATGCAAAGGCATAAATTCCCTCTGCGGAGGACCGACATATAACTGCCTAGGCCGACCGATGACATTGCCGGTATCCGCAGTCATTTCGAGCCAATGCGCGACCCAACCGGCGGTCCGGGCTATCGCGAACATAACGGTAAACATATCGACAGGAATGCCCAATGCTTTGTAGATGATGCCCGAATAAAAATCGACATTGGGATAAAGTTTTTTCTCGATAAAATAGTCATCCTGCAATGCATGTTCTTCCAAAGCCATCGCTAGATCGAAAAGCGGATCAGGTTGGCAGGATTTTCTCAACACCTCATGGCAGGTTTTACGAATAATCGTTGCACGAGGGTCGAAGTTTTTATAGACACGATGACCAAAGCCCATTAATCGGAACGGATCATCCTTATCCTTGGCTTTGGCGATATATTCCGGTATCCGCTCCACCGTACCGATTTCTTTAAGCATGCTCAGCACCGCCTCGTTCGCTCCGCCATGCGCGGGGCCCCACAATGCGGCAATACCGGCCGCGATACAAGCATAAGGATTAGCCCCTGTGCTGCCGGCCAATCGCACCGTCGACGTACTGGCATTCTGTTCATGATCCGCATGCAAAATAAACAATAGATTCATTGCCTTCACAGCGGTTTCATCGATTGAACGCGCTTGTTCTAAAAAGCGCTTTTCGGGGCGCGAGAACATCATGTTCAAAAAATTCTCACAATAATCCAAGTCGACTCGCGGATAAACAAACGGCGCACCAATTGAATGCCGATAGCAAGCTGCAGCAATGGCGGGAATCTTTGCAATCATTCGGGTCGCGCAAATGTACCGATTGTCCGGATCGGAAACATCCAAGTCGCTATGATAGAACGCCGATAACGAACCGACGACACCGACCATCATCGCCATAGGATGAGCATCGTAATGAAAAAAAAAAAAAAAAACGCGCAGGGACTCATGCAATACGGCCCTGTCGTCGATTTCGAATTTAAATTGATTAAGTTCTTGTTCGTTAGGCAAATCGCCATGAATCAATAAATAAGCCACTTCCAAAAAGCTGCAGTTTTCAGCCAATTCCTCGATGGGATAACCGCGATACAGCAAAATGCCTTGCTCTCCATCGATGTAAGTAATTGCACTTTTACAACTTGCGGTCGATACAAAACCGGGGTCGAAAGTAAAATAACCCAGATCGTTTTTCAGTGCCCTAACATCGACGGTAGGGTTTCCGAGGGTACCTTTCAGCAATGGATATTCGACTTCGTTTCCGGTCGAATTGTCTGTAATTGTTAAGGTATCTTTTGACATGATGATCGCCTGTTAATTTTCCTTGTCGGTTTTAACAAAGAATCTGTGAGGATAAAAACTCGATAAAAATTTCGAGTAAAGGGGAACCTTTGTACTGACTTCGCACAGGAAAGCGGTGAATGGCAGCTATCGGACAAAAGAGTGCGTCAGATAACCTGAAATGCGACCGAGCGAAGTATTAAGATTAATTTGAAATATTAACGAGTTAACAGTTCGGCGATTCTACCTTAGATAACGCTCAAAACTCAACTCGACAACAAAGAGGCTCAATATATTGATATGACGATAGTTGTGGCAGCTTGCCGATACCCTAGCCAAAATCACTTCGCCAATTACCATTCGCTCGACTACCTATCTTGCCGATTTATCCGGCGATCCATGCCGGAGTTACGGGACTTTTTAAAGGAAATTTTAACTTGCTGCCTTTGTGAGAGGATAAAGAAAGCTCAATTGAATGAGCACATCTAATTCACAACCCTACTAATCAACGATTAATCGCTCAATTCAACCGATTCCGCTTTTTTCCGATAGCTATCGAGTTGATCGAAATTCAAATACCGATAGGTATCGTTCGCTGTTGCATCGATCGTTTGCGCGTATTGCATGTACTCATCCATAGTCGGAATCTTGCCGAGTATCGAACATACCGCTGCTAATTCGGCGGATGCCAGAAACACATTGGCGCCGTTACCCAAGCGGTTCGGAAAATTCCGAGTCGATGTCGATACGACAGTCGCATTGTCGGCGACCCGCGCCTGATTACCCATGCATAACGAACAGCCCGGCATTTCCATTCGGGCACCGGAACGGCCGAAGATACCGTAATAGCCTTCCTCGGTCAGTTGCGACTGATCCATCTTGGTCGGCGGAGACATCCACAATTTCGTCGGCAATTGTTCCTTGTGTTTTTCAAGCAGTTTACCGGCTGCGCGAAAATGGCCGATATTGGTCATACACGAACCGACGAAGACCTCGTCGATTGGGGTTCCAGCGACTTCCGACAAGGGTTTGACGTCGTCCGGATCGTTTGGACAAGCGAGCAAAGGCTCTTTGATCTCGGACATGTCGATTTCGATCGTTTCGAAATATTCGGCATCGGCATCGGGCTCGAACAGAACCGGATTCGCAAGCCACGCTTCCATCGCTGTGATACGGCGACTGATCGTGCGCGGATCGCCATAACCTTCCGACAACATCCATTTCAATAACGTGATATTCGAATTCAGATATTCGCGAATCGGCGCCTCGCCCAGGCGAATCGTACAACCGCCGGCGGAACGTTCGGCCGACGCGTCGGACAATTCAAAGGCTTGCTCCACCTTCAGATCCGGCAGGCCTTCGATTTCGAGAATCCGGCCCGAAAAAACATTTTTCTTGCCCTTTTTCTCAACCGTTAACAAGCCTTTTTGTATCGCTGCATACGGAATCGCGTTGACCAGATCGCGAAGTGTGATGCCAGGCTGCATTTTTCCGGTAAAACGTACTAAGACCGACTCGGGCATATCGAGCGGCATTACACCGGTCGCCGCCGCGAACGCGACTAAACCGGAACCGGCCGGAAATGAAATACCGATCGGAAAACGCGTATGCGAATCGCCACCGGTGCCGACCGTATCCGGCAATAACATCCGGTTCAGCCAAGAATGAATGATGCCGTCACCGGGGCGCAATGAAACGCCGCCACGATTCATAATGAAATCGGGCAAGGTATGCTGCATTTCGACATCGATCGGTTTCGGATAGGCTGCAGTGTGACAGAACGACTGCATGACCAGATCGGCCGAAAAACCGAGACAGGCCAGGTCTTTCAATTCATCGCGCGTCATCGGACCGGTCGTATCTTGCGAGCCGACCGTCGTCATGTGCGGTTCGCAATATGCCCCGGGGCGGACACCTTTGACGCCGCAAGCCTTGCCGACCATTTTTTGCGCAAGCGTGAAACCCTTGCCTGAATCATCCGGATCGACCGGGCGTTTGAATACTGTCGATGGGGGCAGATCCAAAGCCTTACGTGCGCGATCGGTCAAACCTCGACCGATGATCAAAGGAATGCGTCCACCCGCCCTGACTTCATCGAGTATTACATCGGTTTTCAATGAAAATTCAGCAATAACCTTTTCGCTATCATGCCGTTTAACCACGCCTTGATATGGATAAATATCGATCACATCGCCCATGCTCATATCGCTGACATCGCATTCGAACGGCAACGCGCCGGAGTCTTCCATCGTATTGAAAAAAATCGGCGCGATCTTGCCGCCGATACAGACGCCGCCTTCGCGCTTGTTCGGCACATAAGGAATATCGCGTCCGGTGAACCAGAGCACCGAATTCGTTGCCGATTTGCGCGAAGAACCGGTGCCGACGACATCGCCGACATAGGCCACCGGAAAACCTTTTTGCTTCAATTCCTCAATCTGCTGTTCGGCATGGGTGATGCCTTCGCGAGGCATTTTCAGCATCGCCTTGGCATGCAGCGGGATGTCGGGGCGCGACCAGGCGTCGGGCGCCGGCGATAAGTCGTCAGTATTGGTTTCGCCGACGACCTTGAATACGGTCACGGTCAACTTTTCCGGAACTTCAGGCTTACTCGTGAACCACTCTGCTTCGGCCCAAGCATTCAATACCTGTTTCGCAAAGACATTACCGGCATCGGCTTTTTGCTGAACATCGTGAAAGGCGTCGAAAACCAACAAGGTATGCGATAAAGCTTTGACTGCGATCGGTGCCAAATCCCCATCATCGAGCAATTCGATCAACGGCGCGACATTGTAGCCGCCAAGCATCGTGCCCAATAATTCAACGGCTTTCTCTCGCGTCAATATCGGAGACGTCGCCTCTCCTTTCGCAATAGCCGTCAACAATCCGGCCTTGACATAGGCTGCTTCGTCAACGCCGGCTGGAATTCGGTTGATCAATAAATCCAGCAAAAAGCCCTCTTCGCCGGCTGGCGGATTTTTGATCAATTCGACGAGGCTAGCAACTTGCTCGGCATTCAACGGTTTGGGAACGACGCCTTCGGCAGCCCGTTCCTCGACATGTTTACGGTATTCTTGCAACATAGTGAACCCTCAAATTCAGTTAATTCAAATGAGTCGGACGCTTGGGGCGAATAAAGTAGATCGCTCTAGCTTCGGCTTACCCAAGCCGGGTTGTGCACTATGCAACCCGGCTCAAAGAAGATTTGATGCGAATCTTTTGAACAGGTTTTTTAGGCCATCGCATCGATTATCGCCTGCCCCATGACATCGGTGCCAACGCCGGCATTAGGATTCAAGTCAGGTGTCACATACTTGCCTTCGGCAATGACTTTTTCCAAAGCCGTTTTAACTTTGTTAGCCGCCTCATGTTCATGCAAGTAATCCAACATCATCACTCCTGCCATGATCACGGCCGTCGGATTGGCGATATTCTTATCGGCAATATCCGGAGCGCTACCATGAACCGCTTCGAACAAGGCCGCATCGGCACCGATGTTCGCCCCCGGAATCAAACCGAGACCGCCGACCAAACCGGCGGTCAAGTCGGATAAAATATCGCCGAACATATTCGTCGTGACGACGACATCGAATTGCTGCGGATTCATGACCATGTGCATGCAAGTCGCATCGATGATCTTGCTATCGAATTCGATATCGGGATAACGCGTGGCGACTTCCTTAGCCGTTTCCAAGAATAGCCCTTGCGTATATTTCAAAATATTGGCCTTATGACAGACCGTGACTTTCTTGCGGTTATTGTCCCGCGCGTATTTGAAAGCATAGTCGACGATTCGCTCGGAACCGTGACGGGTTACGACGGCCAAACTTTCGGCGATGTCTCTTTTGCTGGTCAAATAATGCTCGAGTCCGGCATACAGTCCTTCGGTATTCTCCCTAACGATCACGATATCGATATCGCTGTAACGGGTCTGAACCCCGGCCCAACTTTTCGCCGGGCGCACGTTCGCATAAAGGTCGTATTTCTTACGTAATTCGACATTGATACTTCTAAAGCCTTCGCTGACCGCTGTTGTCAAAGGTCCTTTGAAAGCCACCCGGTTTCTGTCGATCGACTCAAGTGTCGCATCGGGAATCGGTGTCCCGAATTTATTGAATGCTGCCATCCCGGCATCGGCTTCTTCCCAATGAATTTTGGCGCCTGAAGCATCAACGATTTTAACCGCTTGGTCCATAATGGAAGGACCGATACCATCACCTTTGATCAAAGTGACATTATGCATTTGCTATCTCCATTTTAAAAAAATCAAAGTAATGAGAAGATTTTGAGGTATAACTATACAGCAAGCCGGGGGCTTACTAAAAACGGATATTCCGAAATCCGGCATTAACGCTACGAAAGACCATAAAATCGACAACCGGACTAAACCTGCCTTCAACAGAAAGCCGATGAATTTAGCAATAAAGAAATCCGATCATTTTAGTTATGCCGATTATGTCAATTGGCAAACGGAACAACGCTACGAGTTAATCGACGGCGAGGCGTTTATGATGGCTCCTGCGCCTGATTTGGCCCATCAGGATATTGTCGGAGAACTATATTTTCAACTTCGCTTGGCGTTAAAAGGTAAAACATGCCGGCCCTTCATCGCACCGGTCGATGTGCGTTTGCCGAAACATGACGAAGCCGACGAGCGTATCGACACTGTCGTGCAACCGGACGTGTTCGTCGTGTGCGATACCGCCAAATTGGATCGCCGCGGCTTACTCGGACCGCCGGACTGGATCATCGAAGTCTTGTCGCCGTCCACTGCCGGCCACGACCAAATCCGAAAATTAAGCCTATACGAACGCTCTGGCGTCAAAGAATATTGGCTAGTTCACCCGATCGATCGGATATTGACTGTTTACCGTTTATGCGACGGTAAATACGGAAAACCGGAAATATTCGAATTGCAAGGCGCTACATCATCGAGGAGCTTGCCGGAAGTCGTCATAGAGTGGGACGAATTAGCGGCACGGTTACCGACCGAATATTGACTCAGGCGTCAAAAAACGTCTTTTCTCGCTCTCAATTCGGCGAATACCGCTAGGGGGGGACGGGTTTCCATTGCAATAGATGTCTTCAAAGCGTCGACATCCGCTCTAAAAAAAGGATTTGTCGCCACTTCCTCTTTAATCGTAAAAGGAACAGTCGGCTGGTTTTCATCTCTCAGCCGGCGCACTTCGCGCATTCTTTGCTGTAACGCAGCATTATCGGGTTCGATGGTCAATGCAAAACGGCCGTTATTCATAGTATATTCATGCGCGCAATAAACGCGTGTCGCGGAAGGCAATGCTCTTAACTTTTGCAGAGAATGCCACATTTGTTCGGCGGTGCCTTCGAACAAACGACCGCAGCCCATTGCAAACAAGGTATCGCCACAAAACAATACACCGTCCTCGGCCGAATAATAAACGATATGGCCCGATGTGTGCCCCGGCGTTTCGATGATTTGGAAAAGGGTTTCACCTAAGCGAAAACGATCGCCATCCGAGAATTCGATATCGATTCCCGGAATACGGTGATTGTCGGCTTTCGCACCGATGATTCGGCATCCGGTTTTATTCTTGAGCTCATGATTAGCGCCGACATGATCGCTGTGATGATGCGTATTCAAAATGAAATCAAGATGCCAACCCTGCTCGGCAAGTGTATCAAGCACCGGTTTCGCAACGGCAGGGTCAACCGCCGCCGTCAATCCGGAATCGTAATCTCGCAGCAGATAAATATAATTGTCATTCAAGACAGGTATTTGCATGACCGTCAACATAATGAAAACCTCTCGGTTGATTAATCCCGGTTCTCGCGGATAGGAAAGCCTTGTTCGGCTAAAAAAAGTGGAATGCGCCGTTCGAGCCAATAGCCTGGTTTCATGGGATTCCCCCCTTCCACGAAGCCGACATGCCCTCCGCCTTTCGTAATTTCCAACACCACGTTTGAAGATAACTCACTCGACTGCGGCAACACTGCCGGCGTCATAAACGGGTCATCGAACGCTTGAATCAACAAGGTCGGGACTTCAATCGCTTTAAGGTATTGCCGTGAACTTGAGCGCCGGTAATAGTCGTGAACATCCTCGAAACCATGTAGTCTGGCCACGACACGATCATCATATTGCCAAAACGATTTGACCAAGGATAAATC
>SLIO01000154.1 GCA_007135635.1 Methylomicrobium sp.
ATGCTCTCGGGAGATATTCCGGAACAAGCCGGCGGCGACAACACGACGCATTTTTCGGTGATGGACGGCGAAGGCAACCGGGTTGCCGCTACCTTGAGCGTCAATTATCCGTTCGGCTCCGGATTCGTTGCCGAAGGTACCGGTGTGATTTTGAACGATGAAATGGACGACTTCGATAGCCGGCCGGGCGCGGTGAACGTATACGGTTTGATCGGCGGATTGCCGAATGCAATAGCGCCCGGTAAACGTATGTTGTCGAGCATGTCTCCGACTTTTCTCGAAGACGATGAGCGCATCGCAGTTTTGGGAACGCCGGGAGGCAGCCGCATTATTTCGATGGTCTTGCTGGGGATATTGGACTTTGCCGACGGTAACGGCCCGGATTCATGGGTGAGCGTGCCGCGTTATCATCATCAATATATTCCCGATGCCGTGCAATACGAACCCGGCGGCTTGTCCTCTGAAGACTTGCAAGGTCTTGAAAAATTGGGCCATCGGTTACGCGAAACATCCTACCGGTACGGCGATATGCAAGCGCTGCAATGGCATAAGCGGGAAGGCCGCTTCAGTGCCGCGAGCGACCCTCGTGGCGAAGGTTTGGCGGTGATTCGCAATGACTGAAGCGACTCTAAAACCCGGTTGCGTCGAAATAGAATACGGCAAGCTTTATAGTATAAATGTATTGAATCGAAACTATTATGACATGCTGAACGACAGCGAACGGGCGAATGCGATGCAGCGGCGCACGACCGAAATGCAAAACCGCTATGTCGAGATTCATGCGAAAAAACGTCTGGTGTTGGCCGAATTTTTGAAATGTAAACCCGAAACCCTCCTATTTGCGGTTGGGGCGAACGGCAAGCCTTATTTACCCGATTATCCGGAATGGGCCTTCAACATGTCGCATTCGGGCGATTATTTCGCGTTGGTCGTGGCCAGGGAGTGCCGCTTGGGTATTGATCTCGAGGTGGCGAGAAGCCGGTCGAATCTGAACGGTATCGTTAAGAAATGTTTTGCGATTGAAGAGATAGCATACTGGGAAGCATTGCCGGAAGAAGAGCGGATTTCCGCTTTTTACCGTTTTTGGACGCGCAAGGAAGCCTTCGTTAAAGCGACCGGACGAGGTATAGCCTTGGGTTTAAACCGTTGTGTGATCGACCCGAACGAGCCCGATCGAATGTTGCGCGTGCCCGATGAATTCGCTCCGGCTTCGGACTGGCGGATTGCCTGCAACGATTGGAGTCATAACATTTTTTGCGCGGTCGTGATCGATCGTTCTATCGAGACGATTCAATGGCGAGAAATCGTATGAACAAACTATTACTTGGACTGACGGTTTGCTTATTTTGGCTGGTTGATGCCGAAGCTCAAGAGGCTTATCCGACCGAACGATTGGGCCGTGGCCGTTTGGTCTTCGAAAAATCGCAGCAAGCGCTCGAGCTTGAAGTGGCTATGACCGAAACCGCCAGGGCTAGAGGCTTGATGTTTCGCAAAGCGCTTGCCGAAAATACCGGCATGCTGTTTATTCATCCCAAAGAAGATGTGCTCGGGGTTTGGATGAAAAACACCAAAATGCCGTTGGATATTTTATTTATTTCACCGAAAGGTAAAATCGTATCGATTTTACAGAATGTTCAACCTTGTATTACGCCGGTTTGCGGGGTCTACGATTCGCGTGCTAAGGCGTTATATATGCTGGAGGTGAATGCGGGAACCGTCGCACGGCTGGAAATAGCGCAAGGTGACCGGGTTTTGATTGAGTTGGAAGAATAGCGGAGCAGGGGAAAGGTGAAAGATGAAAGATGAAAGGTGAAAGGTGAAAGGGGGCAAGATGAAAGATGAAAGGTGAATGTTTCGTAGTGTGCGCATCGCGCACATTTTTTTGAACCACGCTGAGTGTGAACCGAGGGTTATTCATACCAACATCGGCTAAAACGCAGCGTCGCTCCCACAGCGGCTTCGAGTCCCTTGTGGGAGCGATCCCCTGATCGCGATTCGAAGCCGTGAATGCTCATAAACAATAAGCGCTATCGAAGTCGCATTGGCTAAGATAGCAAGCCTTTCGTGACGCCTCGGCGTCAAAAAAAACCAGTCTCGTAGTGTGCGCATCGCGCACAGTTTTTGGGTCCACTGCTGTTTCCCAAGCTCTTATCCGCTCACTGTTAACTGCTCACCGCTTTCTATCATCAATACCCCGTCAACTCCACATAGCCGAATCCTGTAACGGGCTGGCCGCGATGCGTGCCTGTAACACTTGCAGCGCCTTCCCAATAACGGAAAGCCAAATTCAATTCCTGATCATTGAGCAGCGGTTCGACTTCGAGTTGCAATTGTTGTTTCGGTATCGTCAAGCGCCAGCGGGACGGATAAGTTCGCTTGGAATGCGGACTGGTCCATTCGTCGAGTACTTCGATCTTCACGTCTTCGACCTGCAGCGCTTCCGGGCCTGATCGAGCCGGGATCAACGTGCCGGAGCTATGCGGATCGATGCCGCCGTCTTTGAGCCGGAGTTGGTAAACCATCAGTTCGGTATCGTCCGATAGCTGTAGCGAAAACCAGTCCCAGCCGGCTTGATCTTCCGATAAAGCACTGGTGCTCCATTCCCGGTCCATCCAACTATTGCCGGTTACCGGAAAATTCTGTCCGTCGATGCTGATGCTCCCCGCAGTCGAAAGCCGAGTATAAGAATAATAATAAGATGCGTTGCCGGGTTGGTCGCTTTTTCGGCTGAAACCACGGTCGCCCTGTAAAACCAACGGTTTTTGCGCGTTAAGCAATAGGTCGATTGCGATATCCCGATGTTCGGCTTTCAAGCGCATCGGAAAAATGCCGCCGTTTATCCCTTCGGCAGACCAGTCATGCAGCCAGACCTGAAAGCGGTCGTTACGTGCGCCGGCTAAATCCAAAGCGGTTCGGCTGAAACGCTCGGCACTGTGAAACCGGCGTCCTTCAACGTCGGTCACCGTAAAATGCGCCATGTACAATTGCCGGTCGCGCCAGGCCGATTCCGACTCTATCGAATCGGACGCCAGTGCGAAGCGAAAGAAGGTCAATTGATAACCGAAACGCCGCCCATTCGGGGCTTCCAGATTACCGGTAAAATACCACCATTCGCTACGGTAGTAGTTATGCGCGCCATGATCTTCCGGAAACAGAAACGGACGGGGCTCAAGTACTTTCGCGAAGCCCTCGCTATCGGCCGTTAACGGACTGCTGAACGAGGATTCCTGAAAGGCTGGGTCTTCATCGACCGGACTGAAATACAGCCACACCGCCATTATGGCGATAAGGCAAAGCACGAAAAAGAGAAGGATTTTTTTCATTATTCGGCTCGCAATGCTTCGGCCGGACGGGTACGAGCCATTCGATAGGCGGGCAAAATACCGGCCAACAGCGCTGCGAATACCGCCAGCAGTAAACCTTGAATCAGCATGGTCGGGTTGAGATGAAAGGTCATCGTCCAGCCGAACGAGCGCAGGTAAACAATGTAGATCAGCACGTAAGCGACGAGCAGGCCGACCGGAATGGCGATCAATCCGGCCGTTAGCCCCATCAGCCCTGTTTCGGCGCAAATCAAACCGGTCAATTGGCCGGGCGTCATGCCGATTGCGCGCAGAATGCCGAGTTGCCGGGTTCGCTCGAATTGCAGTGCCATCAGTGAGCCGAATACGCCGACGAAAGCAATGCCGGCCGCGAGCCAACGCAAGGTTTCGGTAATCAAAAATGTTTCGTTGAAAACTTGCATTGAAGCGTCGAAAATCGCCCGGCTAGATTTGAGATCTAAGGCTTGAGGTAGACGATCGCGCAGACGGCTTTCCAGCACATTCAAATCGCTTCCCGCCACGCCGTAAACCCCGATGCCGGTATAACCCAAGTCCGGCCAATAACGAAGATATTGCGTTCGGCTCATCGCTAACCGTCCTCGGTCGCCGCTGTAATCGTAATAAATGCCCAGTATCTTGAAGTCTTGCAATCCTTTGGCTGTCTGCAGCGCGATGGTATCGCCGGCTTTAACTTTGTTGTGATAAGCATAGGGTTCGGTCACGATGACAGTTTCTTGTTCCTCGAAAGCTCGCCATAAACCCGTATCGAATGCTTGTTTGAATACGAAGCCGTTTTTCGATGCCTCGGTCAATTCGAACGCCGACACCTTGACCGGCATGTCGTCGGCAACGACTTGCGTATGCAAAACGGTGCTGACTTGATCGACTTCGGCAAGTTCCGCGATAATTGCTTTCAATTGCCGGTCCTTGACGGCTTTGTCGCGGGCCGTTTTATCGCCTGCTATCGAGACATAGAGATCGGCTTGTAAGGTCGTGTTGAGCCACTGCGCGACGGTTACGCGAAAACTGTCGATCATCAAATTCATGCCGATCGTCGCGGCAACCGCGATCATCAATGCCGCTATCGCGACGCCGGTACGGCTAATTTCAGCGCCGACCATGCGCGGCGGTAATTTGCCGAGAATGCCGAACAGTCGACCGCTCAACGTTTCTACACAGGACATGACCGCCAAGGTTGTAGCCGGCGTCAGCAATGCAAAGCCGAATAACAGTAAAAATACGCTGGCGAGGCCCAGTTTTATGCTGGTTTCGGACAAAAAACCTATCGCAAATCCTGCCGCGATTAAAAGAATACCCAGCAGCAAGATCGACCGGCTTAATCGCCTACTGCCGGATTCCAATTGCGAGCGAGTCAGTGCGTGTTTAGGCGAGAAACGGTTCGCTTCGCGCAGCGGTGGAATCACGGCTAGCAATGTGGCGCCGATGCCGAGCAAAACTGCCTTGCCGATTTGCAGCGGCGAAACCGATAACGATAATCGATCGACTCTGAAATAAAGCGTATCGACCGTGGCTGTAACCGGTTGCAGCATGACTTGACCGAGCAGCAGGCCGAGCCCGATTCCGAGCATAGTGCCGATGGCGGCCAGTATCAGCGCTTCGGTCAAAATCATCCGGCTGATTTGCCGTCTTGTTACGCCGATCAAGCGCAAATTGCCGATTAAACCGCGTCTTTGCAGTACTAAAAACGTCATGGTGTTATAGATCAAAAACATGCCGACCAATAACGACAAAAGGCCCATCGCGGAGAGATTGATCGAAAAGGCTTCGGTCATTTGCTGCATCGATTCGAATTGTGTTGCGATAGAAACTAACGAAACATCGCCCGGTAAAATATCGGCGAGTCGAGCCTGAACCTTATGCGGGTCGGTTTCGGGAATAATGACATCGATATGACTGAGCCTGCCGAACCAACCGGTAATTTCCTGAACCGTCGAGATATCGGCGATCACGATATTACTTAGCGCTTCCGCTGCGACAGCGCTAGCGGGGGCGATGAGGTCGACGATTCGCAATCGACGGTCGCCGGTACCGGTCGCGACGATTAACTCATCGCCTATACTTAATCCCAATGCTTCGGCGGTCTGCCTGCCGATTATTGCGGTATTCGCTTCGGCGACCAAGCGAATCGCTGCTTGAGCGCCGTCTTGTCCGCTTTGCCAGCCGGAACGAAAGGCGTTTTCGGCGAATGGATCGATACCGATCACACGGAGTTTAATTTTAGGATTTTGTTGGATAGGAAGATACGTTTGCAGTACCGGCGCCAGGTTGCGGATGCCGTGCTCGACTCTCAGCTTGCGGTAAAGCGCTTCATCCAGACCGCCTTCGCCGCCCGCGATACGGTGAGTCGCTTTTCCCGAAACGGTTTGTTCGACTTGTTTAAATGACTGCAACGCGCTATCGAGCGCCAAATCAATAGCGATCACGACCGCAACGCCAAGCGTGATGCCGAGCAAGGCAAGCGCCAGTTGCCAAGGATGTCGCAAAAGAAAATTACGACCGGCGCGGTTGAGTATCGTATTCATGGCTTAATCGTCGGTTTCGATCAATGAATGATCACGGATCGTCAAAATACGGTCGGCGATGCCCATGACTTCGCGGCTATGCGTGGCAAGTATCAGCGTTTTGCCGCTCTGCCGGACCAGTTTATCCAATAACGACATGACTTGTTGTCCGGTTTGTAAATCCAGATTGCCGGTCGGTTCGTCGGCCAGAACCAGAAGCGGGTCGTGAATCAGCGCGCGTGCGATTGCGACCCGTTGTTGCTCGCCGCCGGATAGTCGGTCGGGATACGTATCGAGCCGGTCGGACAAATCCAGATTATTCAATAATTCGGCGGCTTTGTTGCGGCCGGCTTTGCCCGTAGGCTGGATCAATTCGAGTGGCAACAATAAATTATCCATAACCGTTAGGGTCGGTATCAGTTGATAGGATTGAAATACGAAACCGATATGATGCCGACGAAACAAGGTGCGCCGATGTTCCGATAGCGAGGTCAGTTCGATGCCGTCGATGACGATACGGCCGCTATCGGGCCTGTCGATGCCGCCGAGCAGGTTCAACAAAGTCGATTTTCCCGAGCCGCTCCGTCCGAGCAAGACCAACAATTCGCCGCGTTTTACCGACAAACTGAGGTTATCGAAAATGGTGACGGGCCGTCCCGTTTCTCGATAGTTTTTTGTTAACCCGTCGATTTCTATGAAGTTGTTTGCGGGAGTCATGGGGTTGATTAATTGGTTTGGAAATGATTAAGGGGTAATGGTAAAGGGGAAAGAGGAAAGAGGAAAGAGGAAAGGTGAAAGGTGAAAGGTGAAAGGTGAAAGGATCGCTGTTTCCCAAGCTCCAGCTTGGGAAATCGATGCGTGAAGCTCTAGCTTCGCGGTACAAAGAAAAAGATGAAGCCGATGTATTTAATGCTCCATCGTTTGAAGTGTTAACAACTGAGCCAAATTCAATTGGCTGGACAAGTCTCGGGAAGCTAGAGCTTCCGGTTTCTGCCTGCCCAAGCTAGAGCTTGGGCAGGCGCGAAAGAACAAGCCATTCGCGACGCTTCGTTGTCGCGACTGAGACCCGAGAAGCAGGCGCTATTCCCCAGCCGAAGCTTCGAAATGAGCCCAAGCAATCCATTCAAGGCATCCCGATATTCCCGCTAACAGCTTACCGCTAACTGCTAACCCATAAGTCCTATTGCGCTTTCAGTTTTTCCAGCTCGGCTTTGGCTTCTTCTCTGCCTTCGAAAGCCGCTTCCCCTTCCAGCGCTTTTTCGAGTGCTTTTAGGGCATCCGCTTTCCGGCCTTTTTTCAGATAAGTCATGCCTAAGTGATAATGCAAGTCCGGTATCCGGGCTTCTTTGGCAACGGCTTTTTCCAAGTATTTCAAGGCTTCGTCGTAGTTGCCTTTCAGATAATTAAGCCAGCCGTAGGTGTCCATGAACGACGGAACTTCAGAGTCCTTTAGGGCTTGAGCCAGATCGAAGGCGCGTTTTAGGCTGGCGTCATCGCCTTTATGAGTCAGCAAGGCCGCCAGATTGTTAGTCGCCAGGATAACGTCCGGTTTGATCTTCAACACTTTTTCATAAGCTTCGATCGCAGCGTCCGGATTTTTGGCCAGTTCGTTGATCGCGGCACTACCCATCAATAACTGAATGCTATCCGGTAACACTTTAAGGCCGTCTTGATAAACTTGGATTGCTTTGTCGGTCTGCTCTGATCTCATATAGGCCGAAGCGAGATCGTGATAGCCTTTTTCGAATTTCGGATAGAGCTCGACGACTTTTTCGAAACGTTTTTCGCCTTGTTCGAATTGTTTATTGTGCAGATGCAATTCGCCGCGAAGCGCGAGGAAGGTTCCGTTTTCAGGCTGCTTGGCCAGTACGTCGTCCAACAGCTTTTCCGCTTCCGAGACTTCTTGTCTTGCCATATAGCTGGAAGCTAGGGTGCTTACAAC
>SLIO01000253.1 GCA_007135635.1 Methylomicrobium sp.
CGCCCGATCATTGTCCGGATCGAAAGTCGTTCCGAACTCATCTAGCTCTAACCTGATAAAGCGTTCCTTCAATCTGGAAAACGCATTCCATAGCGTGGTATCCATGACAACTTCGTTACCGATCGACACGATCACCCTTGCCAATTCGGGTATTCGAGTCCTAGTCGCAATTAGATAAATCGGTTGAACATAGAGAATCGAGTTTTTCATCGGCAAAATAATCATCCGCCCCATTTCCACTCGGGAACCGCGTTGGTCCCAGAGTGTCAATTGAGCTGAGATCTCCGGGTCTTGCTCAATCAAAGCCTCAACCTGTGCCGGTCCGTTGACTTGTACCTCCTTCGCGAATTGGTAAATCGTTATGCTTTTTTTGAAGGAGTCGTCGCACTTTTCTCTATCCATCACACTGGCAACGCCGACCATGCTCAAGTTCTGATTGTTGATCGGCGTCATCGGATTGATCATGACGAATTCTTCCTTGCCGCCGCAATGCCCTAAATCTACCGTTTGATAATATGGCTTGACCTCTTTGCCTCTCACTTCCGCAAAATTCCAAGTCTCGGCCTGTTGATAAAACAATGCCGGGTCACGTTGATGATATTTGGCATAGACTTTCATCTGTAAATAGAACAGGTCGCGCGGAAAACGCAATTGTTGCTTTAATTCTCTCGGCATTTCGTCGATATCGCGGAATACGCCGGGGTAAGCCCTGTCGTAAGCCTGAATGATCACATCCGACGGATCGGAAACATAAAAACGAGTGAAACCGCTGTAAGCATCGACGGTGATCTTGACCGAATTGCGGATATAGTTGAATTCCTTGCTGCCGTCTAAAAAATCATCCTCGGCCGATTTCGATACCGGATACCAATTCGACAAGGTATAGGCGTCTTGCACCCAATAGAAGCGGTTTTTCGTGACAACCAGATAAGGGTCTTTATCTAAATGCAGAAAAGGCGCTAGGTGACTAATACGATCGACGATATTACGACGAATCAACAAGCGGCTTTCTCGAGAGATATTGGTCGAGAAAAATATTTTTTCATCGTTGAAAAAAAACGAAAACAAGGCCTTTCTAAACAACGATGGAATCGGGATACCACCTTTGCCGACATAGGGCGCATCGACCGCAGGATCGGGACGCGAGCCCGAAAGCGCAACCACATCGAGCTTATTCGGTACGATAGCGTATGTATAATCCTCCATTCCGTAATAAATATCAGGATGTTTGACTTCTAATCCGACTGTGGAACTTAAATTCAAGTCCCGCAAATACCAACGGATTGGATTACCGGCATCTTGCGCAGCCGGTGTCACCACCGCGCCGAATCCATGCGTAAAACGCAAATGCGTGTTTTCCCAGTTTTGCGCTTCCTCGGGGAGCTTGGAGATATTCATTTCTCGTGCGGCAAGATTGACCTGACGTTTGAAACCGTCGATGAAATAACGGCCTTCATCAACATCGAGAAAATGATAATACGGCCGGATACTTTGAATCTGGTTGTAAACATCGCCTAAAAATTCACGATCCCAAACCGGAATATTTTCGAAACGTCTTCGGGTGCTCCATGCTTCGATATCCTTGGTCGGGTCAAGCGTTACCGTAAAATCAACGATATCGATATTTTTTAAATCATAGGCATCGCGAGTCGCGACAATATTGTGATCGATAAACGGGCGCTGCGTCCTGACCGGGTTAGGCTTGACGATAAATTTATCGATCAATTGCGGTATAAATTTGACCTCTTGCAGGCCCAACGCACTAACAAAAACTCCCAATGAAATCAAAAACGGGACTTTAGTCCGCGTCGTTTCGGAGAAATAATAAAACAGCAATGAAATCGCAGCAGCCAGAAATCCAAGAATCGAGAGCCAAATCAACGGTAGTTGATAACGTATTTCTATAAAGCCGGGTCCTGAAAAAACCGGCTCGTGTCGGTCGACATAAAGCAGCGAAAACCGGTACAGTAAGAAACCCCAAACGACGAATAACACGACAAAGCCAAATAATACCGCTAAGTGAATCTTTGCGGCTTTGGGGAATTCCTTGGATTGACTCGGAATAAACGTATGCTGTACCCAGTATTGAAAAGCGACCATTGCGAAAATAATGATCGCGGTAGCTAGTAACTCTTCCTGGATGAGTAAATAAATCGGGTAAGACAGCAAATAAAAGCCGATGTCATGTCCGTAAACGGGCTCAACGACTCCGGATGACCCGCCGAAGAAATACAGCAGTCCCGTTTCCCATTGCTTGTAGAACGGGATCGCGATCACAATGGCTAAAATCAATGCGACCGGCGTCGAAAATTTAATCGACAAGCTCATGAACAGATCGGCTAGTCGATCGAAGCGCTTGCGCTTGCTCGGATCTTGCAATACATCCTGATTGGGGTTGAAACCTAGATAACGGGCCGCCAACCAGAAATGCAAAAAGAAAATCGAAAAGAAAACCGCGGTAACCGCGCCAGAAAGAAAAAAGCGGTAAAGCAATCTCAGCCAAAAATAGCCTTCAAACCTTAATGCTTTAAACCACCAATAATCGACGATCAGCTCGAGAAATACGAAATAGAATGCGACATAAACGACAAGCAATATGCCGAGGGTTGCCGCAATAATTTTGGTTAAATGTCTCGGAATCCGCATAGTTTCCTCATTAAATCTATGGCTTTACGCATTATTCTTGTCTAAATGCCCGTATTCTAACACCCATCGACGAATTTGCCTCGTTATGGAGTCAAGGCCTAGGTATCTATTCATCGATATGTAACCCGGCACGGAAAAGCCGAAACCAAGGAGGAAATTATTTCCCTAAATAAACTAATTGATAGCCTTTCTGCCACTGAGTAAAACAGCATATGAGCGTCCATATTTCTTTTATTCCAATCGCACTTCGAATTTCGGCAGCACCCGAGGGGCGCTGGGGTGTGCGGCATAGATCCTACATGCGTGTATTCACCCAGCACCTAAATTCCAAAGTCATTGACTATGGTTAACTATCTTGGGTAATTTAGGTGCCGAATCCTTCGACGGACACACCGGCGAAATTTGACTCGCAAAGGGGATATCTTTCATGCCAAGCTTTTGCTTGCCACTTCATAAACATCTTTGGAAATCGCCTCGGTCGACATGATGCGTTCGAGCTCGGCTTTCATCAAAGCTTGCCGGGCCTCATCATAACGCCTCCATTGCGTCAATGCGCCTACCATCCTCGAAGCGACTTGAGGATTGAGCGTATTCAATTCGATGATCCTGTCGGCCAAAAATCGATACCCTTGCCCATTGGCCGCATGAAAATGCAACGGATTGGCCTGACTAAACGAACCGACCAACGCACGAACCCGGTTAGGGTTTTTTAAATCGAAGTCGGAGTGCTTCAACAACCTTTGCACTACCTCGAAAGTGTCCGGTGGTGTGGCGGTTGCCTGCAAGGTGAACCACTTATCTAAAACCAGCGCTTCATCGCACCATTGTCGGTAAAAAGCCTCCAGGCAAGTTGCACGAGCCGGATGCAGGGAATTGACGATGATGTTCAACGCCGCGATTTGATCGGTCATGTTTTTGGCTGTGTCGAATTGCTTGAGCGACCAGTGCTGTATTTCGTTTTCTTCCAGTTTGCTCAAATAACCGAGGCAAACGTTCTTTACTCGGCGGCGACCGATTGCTTTGGCATCAAAACAGCCGGACTCATCGCGGTGATTATCCAGATACAGGCCTCTTAAATCATCCTCCAAATGTGCGGCGATTTGTTTGGCGACAAATTCTCGTGTCGTATGAATCGCTTCGACATCGACGACCCGCATTTGTTCAGCGAGATAATTTTCCGAAGGCAAACTTAGCAACAGCGCAAAATACGATAAATCCAGCCAGCCGTGCTGAGCGATTTTTTGATAGGCTTCGATCAAGACCGGGTTGATCTCAAGCGAACGGCCGTTTTGTAAATCTTCTATTAGTTCTGCAATGACGCGTCCGGCCAACTGCTGTCCGGCCTCCCAGCGGTTGAAAGTGTCCGGGTCATGGCTTAACAAGAAAGCCTGCTCTTCGAGCGAGCGCTGCATCTTGAGTTTGACCGGCGCCGAAAAGCCGCGCAACAACGAAATTACCGGTTTTTGCGGCAATTGCTCAAATACAAAGGTTTGTTCGGTCTCGGTTAATTCGAGCACGATTTTATGGCTGGCTTGTTCGCTGCCTTGCAATCGGCATTGCGCCGGGTTGCCGTCCGGCGAGATCAATCCGGTTTTAATCGGAATATGCAACGGTTCCTTGCGAGGCTGCCCGGGTGTTGGCGGATTGTCTTGCCTGATTGTCAATGCCAATGTTTGTGAGGCGCTATCGTAATGCTCCGAAACGGTCAGTACCGGCGTCCCTGCCTGTGAGTACCAACGCCGAAATTGTGTCAAGTCGACATCATTGGCAGCTTCCATCGCATTAACGAAGTCGTCACAAGTGACTGCCTGCCCGTCGTGGCGCTGAAAGTATAAATCACAGCCTTTACGAAAACCTTGCGGACCCAGCAATGTGTGCAACATCCGCACGACTTCGGCGCCTTTTTCATAGACCGTCAAGGTATAAAAGTTATTGATCTCGATATAGGCGTCGGGCCGGATCGGATGTGACAGCGGTCCTGCGTCCTCGGCAAACTGCCGGGTACGCAATGCGTTAACGTCTTCTATACGTTTGACTGCTTTCGAGGTCCGGTCGCCGGTGAACTCCTGATCGCGGAAGACAGTAAACCCCTCCTTCAGGCTCAACTGAAACCAATCCCGGCAAGTCACGCGGTTGCCGCTCCAATTATGGAAATATTCATGGCCGATCACGCCTTCGATATGCTCGTAATCGCTGTCGGTGGCGGTGTCTGGGCGAGCCAAGACGAATTTGGTATTGAAAACATTCAGGCCTTTGTTTTCCATCGCGCCCATGTTGAAATGACCGACCGCGACGATCATATACAGATCGAGATCATATTCGAGTCCGTAAGTCTCCTCGTCCCAGCGCATCGCATTTTTCAGCGATTGCATCGCATGATCGCATTTATCGAGATCGTGCGCTTCGACAAAGATTTCAAGCGCTATTTTTCGGTCCGACTGTGTAGTAAAGCTATCTCTGACGCGTTCCAGCTGCCCCGCCACCAGCGCAAACAAATAACATGGCTTATTAAACGGGTCTTCCCAAGTAACCCAGTGTTTATTATCGGGCAATTCGCCCTGGGTCTTTTTGTTGCCGTTCGACAGCAATACCGGATATTTATCCTTGTCACCAACCAGCGTGGTTGTGAAGCGGCTCATCACATCGGGCCGATCTAGATAATAAGTAATCTTGCGAAAGCCTTCCGCCTCGCATTGCGTGCACAGCATGTTTTTAGAGAGATACAATCCTTCCAGCGCGGTGTTGGCTTTGGGGTTAATCGTATTTTCGATCGTGACAATGAATTTTTCGTGCTGCGGCACTTCGTGAACAACTAAGGCTTCCGGCGTTTGCACATAGCAATCGGCGCTCAGCCTGGTTCCGTTCAACCGAACATCATGCAGCTTCAGGTTTTCGCCAAGCAGCGTCAAAGGGCTGCCCTCTGCTTTCGATGCTGGGTTTCTGCTCATCGTCAACGTGGCAACGACTCGCGTGCATTCGTCATCCAGCATAAAATTCAAGTCGGTATCGTGAATCAGATATTCCGGCGGTTTGTAATCTTTGAGATAGATCGTTTGAGGAGAGGCGTCACGCATGATTCAATTCAATAATGTAGTGAAAGGGAGTTTTCGGTAAAGTTTACCGTAAAAATGAACTAATTAATGCTTTGTTCGGTTGAGTCGGTTGCTTTTATAAGCATTAAAGATATTGAAGGGAAACCATAAAACAAGATCTTCATGGTGAAGTGAAAATTCCTAATTCGGCCGCGCAGGAGGGCGCAAAAAAATAGACCCCACCCGTTTAATCGAATCCTCGGTGTTTTATTATTCGCCTTCTATCTCTGTTCTTTTGCGGCATATAAAGCCAACGATACCCAAGCGGCGATAAATGCAAGTCCGCCGAATGGCGTAATCATGCCCAACCATTTTTGGTCGAGCAAAGTCAAAAGATACAAACTGCCCGAAAATAGCACGATGCCTGCAAACATGAGCCAAGCCGACCATGACAACAACGCTTGTCGAGGATTTTGCCGGTGCATTAGACCGATTGCACACAAACCTAACGCATGCCACATCTGGTAAGTCACTCCGGTTTTGTAAACCTCGAGCATGTCGGGGCTTAGCACCGACTTTAAACCATGCGCGCCGAATGCGCCCAAGCCAACGCCAATGCTGGCACACACCGCGCCGATGACTAAAAAATTCCAACGCATTTTATCGCTCCTTTAGACGCGGCATTAATTGCACTAGATTACAAGGCTTGGTGCGAAAATCCAGCTGAGCTTCGATCAATTCGTCCCAAGCCGTCTTGCAAGCATTCGACGAACCCGGCAAACAAAAAATATAGGTTCCGTTGGCGACGCCGGACACCGCGCGCGACTGTATCGTCGACGTTTTGATTGTTTGATAGGAAATCATTCGAAACACTTCGCCGAAGCCGTCTAAGGTCTTATCGAGCAACGGCTCCACCGCTTCCGGCGTTCCGTCTCGACCGGTGACGCCGGTGCCGCCTGTGGTCAGCACTGCATCGATCGAGTCATCGGCGATCCACTCCGATAGCGCCGCTCTGATGCGATAAATATTATCCGGAACGATTTTTTTTTCGGCAATGCGATGGCCCGAGGCAAGCGCTTTATCGACCAGTATTTTACCCGAAACGTCATCGGCTTCGTTACGGGTATCGGATACCGTCAGTACGGCAATATTGAGTGGAATAAATGTTCTTTCGGTCATTGGGGCTGTAATTAGTGAGTTAAAAACGGCTACTTCAAAACTAAGAAAAAGGCTTCTTCGCCGCGCTGTATATTGATCAGCAATGCGCTGTTGGGATTAGCGACTTGCGTAAGTTCCTCTATTGTACGTACCCGATAGCGATTGGCTGAAACGATAATGTCTCCCGGTCGCAACCCGGTTCGCCAAGCGTAGGACGCCGTTGCTATCTGTTCGAATAAAACCCCTTCGATTTGATTTTTTTGCGTCGAGCTTAACACGGTACCATCGAGACGAGGATGAATCGTTTTACCGGCTAAATGAGGCCGCTGCGGCTTGCCGATTTCAGCCTGAACCAGCATTTTTTTATCGTCGCGCATAAAACCGATATCGACTTTGGCGCCGATTTTCATTAAACCGATCATATTACGAATATCGTGACTGCCTTTGATTTTTTGTCCATTGACTTCGGTGATAATATCGCCCGGCTCGAGTCCGGCTCGCGCCGCAGGAGAATTACCGGCCACTTTGCTGATTACGGCGCCATGTTTGGTTTTTAAACCGAAGGCTTTAACCAGCTCGGGAGTCAAATCCTGAGTCGTGACCCCTAGCAAGCCGCGCCGCACTTCGCCATGAGTGACCAGCGACTCCTTGATTGTCATCGCCATATTAGCGGGAATCGCAAAGCCTATACCGACATTACCGCCGCTCGGAGCCAGTATCGCAGTATTCATGCCGACAAATTCGCCTCGCAAATTGACCAAGGCGCCTCCGGAATTTCCCGGGTTGATCGACGCATCGGTTTGAATGAAATCCTCATAACCTTCGATCCCCAAACCGGATCGACCCAACGCACTGACGATACCCGAAGTCACCGTTTGACTCAAGCCAAAGGGGCTACCGATCGCAATTACGAAATCGCCGACTCTCAATTCATCGGAGTTGGAAATC
>SLIO01000365.1 GCA_007135635.1 Methylomicrobium sp.
AAGGTGGCATAACAATCGCTTGTTCCAAAATGACTTCTTAAATTTCGCTTTCATTTTGGAGAATTGCTATGTCAGGCATGGTTATAAACACGAATATCGCATCTATCAATAGTCAGCGCATGCTGACCCAAACCAACGATAAACTCAAAACCTCAATGGAACGACTCTCATCGGGCCTTCGCGTAAACAGTGCAAAAGACGATGCCGCCGGATTGGCGATCGGCAATAAAATGACTTCGCAAATCCGAGGGATGACAGTTGCTATCAGGAATGCCAATGATGGCATTTCGATGGCACAAACAGCCGAAGCCGCGATGGGATCAATCACAGAAACTCTGCAAAGAATGCGCGATCTGGCTGTACAATCATCCAACACAGGGGCGGTGAATGCCGCGGACCAAGCCAAGTTACAAACAGAATTCGACCAGTTACAACAAGAGATTGGCAGGATTATTACCAATACCGAATTTAACGGTAAGAAAATTTTGAATGGAGGCCTCTCGGGAATGGTCTTTCAAGTCGGCGCCAATACAGCATCGGACAATCGGATTTCGATTACTGTCAATAATCTAGCCTCGGCAACCACTACAGGCCTGGGGTCCATTCTGTTATCGACAGTAGTGATTGGCGGCTCGGCAGGAACGAGCGCAGGAACCATCCCATTGACCGCTGTTTCTATCGGTCTAGTTATTGATGGCTTAGATAAAGCATTGACCACGATCGATACTTTTCGCTCAACCCTGGGCGCCATGCAAAACCGCTTCACCACTACGATTAGCAACCTGCAGTCTTCGATTGAAAATCAAAGCGCTGCGCGGTCACGGATCATGGATGCCGATTTCGCCGCTGAAACTGCCGCATTAAGCAGAAATCAAATACTGCAGCAAGCTGGTACAGCGATGCTAGCTCAAGCCAACCAATCGAAGCAATCCGTTCTTCAATTACTACAATAACCCCCTTATCATTACACCCTTATTACTAAATAATGATTCAATTTTGTTAGCCATGGAGTATGCCTATCGAGAAACGCCGTGAACCCAGCACCTAATTAGCCATGATTTTAAATCATTGCTAATGGCCTACGGAATTCAGGTGCAGGGTGAATTCGTCCATGGGGCTTGACGGCAAGTCTGACCGCCATGGAAGATGGGAATGCCGATTTTGCAGGAGCAAAAATCGGTTATGCTGTTGACATCCCAACTAGGCATACCCCACACCTTCTCATTCTTAAACGTTTTTTCGGTCAAAAGGGATTAAGTATACCCACCCATTGACAAACTCGAATCGAACGAAAAGTTCCGATTACGACCTATACTTAAGTTGCAATACCATGCTGCTAATTTAACCGGAAAAACGTCTAATTCAAGAAGGTGCTATGTTTATTAGGAGAGTATATCGTTAGCACGGTTGTTGTCATTATCCTCCCATGAACGAGTTAATAGCGATTCTCAACAAGCACCGTATCTTCAACAAAGTTGAACGATTCTTCATTACGAAGGGCGTAATAAAAATTGCCGCTGAAATTGAAAACAATGCGAACAATCCACGATGATATTATCAAACCCCGTAAATAGCACACTTGCCATCAATACTTTCGGCGACAAGTATTTTCACTTCATCAATGGCGCAACTTTCAACAAGGTCAGCGCTAAGGTCGTTTTTGAAGCATCTTTCAGTAAAGCGCTGTTTAATGAAGACTCACTGTATATCATTGTCGGCAGCGACTCAGGCTTATTACCAAAGTTCATTCAACAACAAGGAATACCCTCTGGAACTCGATACATATTCATAGAGCCGGAGGAAATCCTAGACCTGATTGAACAACAGGGATTATTTGACAATTTGCCGCCCGAAATCGCCTGCACAACCCTCGAAAATTGGCAAAAACTAAGCGATGATTTCAAAATCAACGATTATTTCTACATCGATTCGGTCAAACTACATAATTCAATTGGCGCACAACAAGCAACGCTTCAAGATTATCCCGAGCTCAGTTGGCAATTAAATGAAATACTGCAATCGATGCATTGGCAATACAATGTCGCCATTGGCTGCGAGGCATTTATGATCCGCCAATTAGAAAATCTCGCCGACAATATATTGCCCGCAAACCTTTTACAAGACGCGTATCGCGGCCAAACCGTCATCATATTGGCTGGCGGCCCTTCCTTAACTTACCTATTACCTTGGGTAAAACAGCACCGAAACAAACTGACGGTTTTTTCAGTTTCACGTGTATCCAGACAATTAATCACGGCCAACATAGAACCTGACTTCGTTTTTTCTGTGGACCCCTATGAGATTAGCGCTGAAGTCAGCAAAGAAATGTTTAAGTTTGGTGACAACACCATTTTTGTCCATTCGCATCACGCTTACCCGACCTTGATCAATCAGTGGCACGGCAAACGCCTTTACCTAGGCGAACGATTGCCATGGCAATCGAAACTGAACATAGAAAATATCAATAGCATCGGGCCAACCGTCACCAATACAGCACTTAATACAGCCCACCGCTTTGGCTTTAGTCGAATCTTGCTGGCCGGCTTCGATTTATGCTTTACCAAAGAAGGCATTACACACGCCAAAGGAAGTAACGAACAACTAGCAGGCCCGAAATATGACCTAACTTCCCTGCAAGTCGAAACTTATTGCGGAGAAAAAAGACCCACAGGTCAAGATTATTATGCTGCGCTGTCCATTCTTTCTCGACAAGCCCAAGCAATAACGGCCGATAACCGAAAAATCATCAATCTTGCTAAAACAGCCGCTAAAGTCGCATTTATCGATCATATTCCACCCGAAAAAATAACGCTCGACGAATTAGACACTCCACCGAACGAGTATGCAGCCCATCTGATTCCATGTTTATCGGAACCGGAACTGAGTGAGCACTATGCCGCCATTTCAATGGAATTGGAAAAAGCATTGCATCATCTCAAAGGCATTAAAACGCTTGCCAAAAAAGCTATAAAAATCAATGAAGGCATGTATAACCAGAAAGGACAAATCGAAAATTATCGCGACAAACGCAATCTGGATTCGATTGAAAAGAAATTACATCAAAAATATCGCAATTACAGCGCACAGGTAAAACGCTTCGGAATACGAAATTTTCTTAAAATCGCCGCGCCGAATAAAGACAACTGGAATGCCGAGTACACCAAAAAAATCGGACTCATCTATTACGATGCATTCCACATTGGCTCGACCCATCTAATCAAACAAGTAGAAGACGCTCTTTCCCGCACACGATCTAGAAAAGAAGAGCTCATAGATAAACCGGATTTTTCACTGCTATTCGATCAATGGAACAAAGACAAAAGTTACAATCGGGCTAGGTTATGGCTTGAGCGCCATCCAACCGCATATTTATCCCCGGAAACCAAAAATAAAATAGCATCTTTGTCGAAAATGTTCGACGCATTTCTAACGAATGGCATAACAACGCTAAACTCTCAAGCGAGAACTTCTTCACGATTACCGGAAGTAAAAATAAGGGCCTTTCTTTTATTGAATCATAAGAAAACGGACGAATTAAAAGACCTGTACAACGCTTTGGAACTCGACAGCAAAGAAACAGACAAAGAACCCTATCTCTTATTGATTTCAGCGTTTATAGCCGAATTGGAAGAGAACGACAATCAGGCGCTCAATTATTATGACGCCATTTTGAATCTAGACGACTCTCCGCTTATCGAAGAAGCATTACTGAGAATTACATCAATCAGCCTTAGACTGCTTAACGATGAAAATGCATTCATGGCTCTGGAATGCCTTGCTCAAATTAACCCGATCTATTTGCCACTGTACGCTGAGTCCGCCAGAATCTTAGGACGGCTAATGATTGCAATCGATAGCTATAACACCTATTTATCTCAATTTCCGGAAGATCTTCAGTGCCAATTAAAACTGACCGATCTCTATCTTGAAAATCAAATCCCCCATGCCGCTGAAATGATGCTCGACCATATTCTAGATCGAACTCCGGACTTGGAGGCTGCCATTTTAATGAAAAAGAAAATTGCCGACTTGAAAGACCAGAATCATCATCAACAACAATCATGAGGAGGTTTTCATCGTTAAAGACATGATGAAAGAAAGTATATAGAGTGAAAAAATGAAGGCCTGTGTTAATACGGCTTCGATTCATCCTGTTCGCTTTGATAGACTTTGACACTTTTGCGTCCCTGACTCAACAAAGACGCCTGCTTTTGCAAGAGTTGTTTTCTATCTTCCAAATCCGCCATATACAAACTATCTTCCTGCTGAATCTTAAGCAATAAAGCGTTAACGGTTGAACGTTGTATTGACTTAATAGGAGCTCGAAATAACTGTTCGAGACATTCTTGACGATGTATTAAAACATTATTGAGGGCGTCCCAATCTTCGCAACCAATCGCTTGGGCGATTTTCTCTGAAAAACCGCTTAAAGTATCGAGCAATACGTTTACGGAATCCATTTATTTATTGCTGATATAGTTCCGGAATCGCATCCCATGCTTCTTTTAGCTCACGCATCAATCCACTTACCTCATCCAAAATTTGAATGTTGTTTTCAGAACTCGCCTGAAAAAGCCTGTTATTCATATAGTCGTAAAGACTACTCAGGTTTTCGCTTATTTCTCCACCTCGCTCAGCGTCTAAACCATCAATCAAACCACCGACAATTGCTATGGCTTTAGAAATCTGGATGCTTTTTTCTTCAAAGTCGCCGCGATCGATCGCTCCTTTAGCCGCATTGACACGCATTAAAAAACCGCTCATCAGCATTTGAATCAATTTATGAGGGGATGCATCATCTAAAACCGCCTCGTTCTGTACAGCGGCATATTTATTGACATTATTCCTGTACATACTCGGTCTCATGTTAGCCTCTTTCATTATCTATAATCCTAATTGATTATTTATTAAGCAGCGCCAATTGCTGAGAAACGAACGCACCAGTCGACTGAAATTGGCCAACCGCCGTATCCATCGCAATGAATTGCTTCATCAAGGCATTCTCCAATTTATCCAGCCTAACTTGCACATTTTCCCGGCGCGTTTCAAATCCTCTGAGTTGATTATTTAGAGACTTGGTTCTTGAATCCAAGGTGCCGCCAGGCTGCAAATATTGTGTTAAACGTTCGCTTAACCGATTTGCAATACCGTCGGTCGATGAAAAAATATCACTAATCGATTTTAGATCGCCATTCAATTTTTCACTGAATGTTGAATTATTCAACGACATAACACCGTTTCGATCGACGGTTATTCCGATTAATGCTAAAGAATTCGATTCGTTAGAAGCGGACTCAACAGACCTCGATACATCACCGCGTATCTGGCTTTGAATACTTCTCAGAGTGGAGTCGCCGATTAACGCACCAGCCACGTTCGATCCGACATCGAATTTTCCCAAATCCTTGACCACGGTCATTAGGCCATTATAGGCCTTGACAAAATCATTCGCCGCATCGGTTATGGCTTTACTATCAATCGATACGTTCAAAGCGAATACGGTATCCGAATCTTCAACCTTTAAATCCAGAGTTACGCCTGATATGACATCGGAAATGGAATTACTACTGCGTGTGGCAATTTGCCCATCCACTTCAATGATTGCATCTTTAGCCGCACGCTGCTCTTGCATGTTGCCGGCCAGGTCAGCTAGTCCCGGAGCCGATGAAGAAATTGCTATCGCATTTTCGCTACCGGTTTCTTTGCCTGTCAGCACTAGTTTAAAGCCATCGTCGACGTTAATAATACTAGCAGTCACACCGGTATTATCCTGTGCGTTATTAATCGCATCGCGAATACCACTCAATGTATTATTGGTAGCACCGATGTTAATTGTAAATTCGTTACCGCCCACAGACAACGTCAAATCACCGGTGCCCACTTCGGCGTTATAACCCGAATATCCTGCGCCATCGCCTGTAATCAATTTATGCGAGGTTGCAAGTTGGCTGACTTTGAGACTATAGCTACCGGCAATGGCTTGGGTTCCCGCCTTTGCTGTCGCCAAGTTTTCATTCGATGAAAATGCTTGATGTTTACTGAACAAGCCATCTGTCTTGAGTTTATTTGCTGCTGTTTGAAAGTTCGACAAAGCACCTTTGAGAGTTCCCAAGGCACTTAGCCGAGACTTAACAGACGACTCCTGGCGGTTGATAGCATTAAAAGCGGGCTGTCCTTCGGCTCTAACCAACTGACTAACTATGCCGTTGATGTCTATCCCGCTACCTAAGCCTAATGCAGATGTGATTGCCATAATCCACTCCTACCTTAAATAAAAACTACGCCCGTTCCTTCAAAAATACGCCCTGCACTTGCTCGCCATCCAGTTCCTTCAAGCGCTTCGCTAGCGCCAAAACCTCATCACTAGGTATTTGCCGTAAAACCTCGCCGCTTTTTTGGTCGACCACGCTAACCACCAGTTGATTGGTAGTCTCATCCACTTTAAATTGCAGATTACGCTGAGCTTCCGCCAATACTTTATTTCCTTGCTCCGCCAACTGCTTGACATCCTCCAACGAAATCAAATTATCAGTTTGTTTACCTTCAGTTTCTCGCTCTCGGCCCAATGAATCCTTAGTAACTCGTTGAACATTATCTAGCGGAACCACTTGCTCTGCATGCTTGTTTTTAACAACCTGAAATTTGGCGGCATTGCCGTCGCTTTGTGGTGAAGATGTAAAACCTAGCCTGGTGACATTTGAAATATCATTATTCATAACCCACCTCTAACTCACCCTTATTTTGGATGCCCGATAAAGGGCATCCGACATCTTACCACTTTATCTCAATAAACTAAGCACTGTTTGCGGGGCTTGGTTTGCTTGCGACAGCATCGCGACTCCGGCTTGCTGCAGAATTTGGTTTCGACTTAGAGCTGCGGTTTCGGCGGCAAAATCGGCATCCATGATCCGCGACCGAGCAGCGCTTTGATTTTCAATCGAAGACTGCAGGTTGCTAATCGTCGTGGTAAAGCGGTTTTGCATCGCACCCAAGGTAGAACGAAACGTATCGATTCTGCTTAATGCCCTATCCAAACCATCAATGACCGCTCCGACAGAGCCAGCGGTTATTGCCGTCGCACCTGCACTCGTCCCGGCTGAACCGCCAATCACAACAGTCGACAACAGTATGGATCCCAAGCCTGTTGAGGCTGTTGCCGATAGATTATTAACAGTAAGCGAAATCCGGTTATCTGCAGCCGTATTGGCGCCCACTTGAAAGACTTGCCCGGATAATCCGCCATTCAAAATTTTCTTACCGTTAAATTCGGTATTGGTAATAATTCGGCCGATCTCACTTTGTAGTTGTTCAAACTCTGTTTGTAACTTGGCTTGGTCACCGGCATTCACTGCACCCGTGTTGGATGATTGCACTGCCAAGTCACGCATCCTCTGCAAGGTTTCTGTGATTGATCCCATTGCGGCCTCAGCCGTTTGCGCCATTGAAATACCATCATTGGCATTCCTGATAGCAACCGTCATACCTCGAATCTGCGAATTCATTTTATTGCCGATCGCCAACCCTGCCGCATCGTCTTTTGCGGAGTTTACGCGCAAACCCGAAGACAACCGCTCCATAGAGGTTCTTAGCGAATTATTGGTGCTATTTAACATCCGTTGACTATTCAGCGAACCAATGTTTGTGTTAATGACCATTGACATAATGTTACCCTCCACCTCGCTCCAGATGTAATTTCAATCCGAAACAATGCTATTTTGATTGTTGAAAAGAAGTTTCTAAACTCGCTAGAGTTATCGTCAATCAACAAAATTACT
>SLIO01000089.1 GCA_007135635.1 Methylomicrobium sp.
AGGAATACGCACAAAATAACTTCTACAAGTAGTAGGCTTTGCGGAGGTTCGGTGACTCGCTTGACAGGACGCCGTGAATACGTCCCTGTAGGCTTGACGGCGGCTATCCCTGCCGCCGACACCTGTCAATCGAGCCACCGAACCCCCTTCCAACAGTTGTCTAAGTTATTTCATGCTCGCTCCTTAATATACTTCGCGCGGCCACATTTTCTGGTAAGTTGACGCGCTCTTTTATCCTGTAGCAGCTTTTCGAAAACAGTTATATAGCTTAGCTTAACGCCTGTTTTCGGGCCTTGCTCCCGAACAAAATAGCATTGCCATTAAAGCCGAAAACATGGCCGCACGAAGTATAATTAAATTGGATATTATGGCAAGTATAGTGAATTTCTTCTATGCTTGATATTTTTGGCCTAACTTAGGTAATCAATGGCAATCAAAGATTGGCCGGCGGATGAACAACCCCGGGAAAAGTTATTGCAAAAAGGCTCAAACACGCTTACCGACGCGGAACTGCTCGCAATATTTCTGCGCACTGGAACACCTGGAAAATCAGCCGTCGACTTGGCCAGAGACTTGCTCAACGACTTCGGCTCTTTAAAATCACTGCTTGATGCTGACCAGTCACGCTTTTGCCAAAGTGTCGGTTTGGGGCCCGCCAAATATGCTCAGCTGCAAGCCGTTTTAGAAATGGCCAGAAGGCATTTTTACGAGATTCTGCAACGCGGCGATGCCTTGACCAGTCCCGACATTACCCGTGCTTATCTCAGCGCGCAATTAAGAGGTTATAGTTATGAGGTGTTTGCTTGCTTGTTTCTCGATAACCAACATCGCGTATTAAAGCTCGAAGAATTGTTCCGCGGCACGATAGACAGCGCCTCGGTTTATCCTAGAGAAGTGGCCAAAGCCGCTTTACAGCACAACGCCGCCGCCGTTATCTTCGCACACAACCACCCATCCGGAATCAGCGAACCCAGTCAAGCCGACCGACACATAACCGACAAACTTAAACAAGCCTTGGCTTTATTCGACATTCGGGTTCTCGATCATTTCATCATCGGAGACGGCTTACCCTACTCGTTTGCCGAGCATGGTTTACTGTGAAAGCTCGTGGATTCGGACTCCTTATCTAATTTTTCGATATGAAAAATAATGTCGGTTCCGAGGAGGGTGCGGTTGCTCGACCGACAGGCGTCGGCGGCAGGGAGCCGCCGTCGAGCCTACAGGGACGTATTCACGGCGTCCTGTCGGGCGAGTGACCGTACCCTCCCCAACCAGAGAACTTTCATTTGCCGGGGCGATGGCTAGGCCTTCATGAACGTTACGATGAAAGTGCACGACTCCACAAGAGCCTGCGCATTTTCACAGTAAGCCATCAATGAATCGACAACATGTTATCCAATGCTTGCTTAGCCAATAATGCCTCTTGTTCCGGCACCGATATCCGATTAACGACATGCCCATCGACCAGATTTTCCAGCACCCAAGCCAAATGCTGCGGATCGGTTCTGAACATCGTTGAACACATGCATACCGTCGGCGACATGAAATGCACATTTTTGCCTTGATCCTTGCATTCGTCGTTTAGTCGATTGACCAGATTCAGCTCGGTCGCAACCAGCCAACGCGTTCCGGGTTCCGCTTCACGCACAGTTTTCAAAATTACCTCTGTTGAGCCTATGTATTCGGACTTCTGACAGACTTCGAAGCTGGCCTCAGGGTGCGAAATAACATGGGTTTCGGGATACTTTTCAAGAAAACGGTCGATATGCTCGGGTTTGAACATCTGGTGAACCGAACAAAAACCGTTCCAAAGAATCATTTTTGCGTTTCGAATTTGTTCCTCGGTTAAACCACCCATCGGCTTATCAAAATCCCAGGTTACCATTTCCTTGAGCGGGATACCCATCCTATAACCGGTATTGCGCCCTAAATGCTGATCCGGAAAAAACAACACCTTCTCACGTCTGGCAAAGCTCCATTCGAGAATTTTTTGCGCGTTCGATGAAGTACAAACAATACCACCATGCTCGCCGCAAAACGCCTTCAAATCGGCCGCGGAATTTATGTAAGTGACTGGCGTCACACTGGTATCCGGATCTAAAACGGTCGACAACTCTTTCCAACATTTGTTGACTTTAATGACATTTGCCATGTCGGCCATCGAACAGCCGGCCGCCATATCGGGAAGGATTGCAATTTGATCGGGCCGGGACAGAATATCGGCGACTTCGGCCATGAAATGCACGCCACAAAACACTATATACTCCGCCTCCGAGGCTGCCGCATTACGCGACAACTTCAAGGAATCCCCGCTATAGTCAGCATGCTTGAACACTTCATCCCGTTGATAGTGATGTCCGAGAATCACGCAGCGCGAACCGAGTTTTTCCTTCGCGGCTGCGATGCGAGCATCACATTCGTCATCATCGAGAAGCGCATAATCTTGGATGGGTAAGGCTGTAGCAGACATTTTATCACTCAAATGTTTTAGGGTACGCAGCGCGTCGATTTTAAACTTCAATCACCCTGAATTAAAAAATGCATAAGTTTGGCGACGTATACGAAACGGCAAAAGCATAAAAAGGCGCTATCAACCTTGAGGCTCATCAAGTCAAAGAAGAGTATATCTAAACAATCACTCTTTCGAATCTTTATGGCCTTCAAGGTTATTTTGTCTCAATCGAACCCTTTTCAATCCCGTACGAGCCAACAAACGTAATCAAGCAACGTTAATCTTGTTTTTTGTCTTTTCCGGCCGGCTTACGCAGTTTGATACCTAATTCCTTCAATTGTTCCTCGCTGACGAACGCCGGCGCATTGAACAAAGGACAGGCCGCAGTTTGCGTTTTCGGGAACGCAATCACATCGCGGATCGAATGCGCGCCGGTCATCAGCATCACTAGACGATCCAAGCCGAAAGCGATACCACCATGCGGTGGTGCGCCATATTTCAATGCATCCAATAGGAAGCCAAATTTCTCACGCGCTTCATCGTGGCCGATACCGAGAATCGCAAAGACGATTTGCTGCATATCGGTCCGATTGATCCTGATCGAGCCGCCACCCACCTCAGTGCCGTTCAGCACTAAATCGTAAGCCCGCGATAAAGCATGCCCCGGATCGGCTTTCAACTCCTCGATCGAGCAACTCGGTGCCGTGAACGGATGATGGATCGCGGTATAGCGTTGAGCCTTGTCGTCCCAAGCAAACATAGGAAAATCAACAACCCATAACGGCTTCCAATTACCACTGAGCAGCTTGCGATCCAGGCCTAGCTTGACTCGCAAAGCCCCTATCGCTTCGTTAACAATATCGGTCTTATCGGCGCCGAAGAAAATCAGATCGCCGTTTTGCGCACCAGCTTTAGCCATCACCTTTGCCCAGACTTCATCAGGCGCAAATTTGACGATTGGCGATTGCAGGCCTTCGACACCGGCCTCCAAATTATTGACCTTAATATAAGCCAGTCCTTTCGCGCCATAAATTCCAACGAACTTAGTTAAATCGTCGATTTCCTTGCGGCTCAAGTCGCCACCTTCGGGCAAACGCATAGCAACAACACGCCCATGCGGATCGTTAGCAGGTCCTGAAAACACCTTGAAATCGACTTCACGCATTTCCTCCGCAATATCGACCAATTCCAGAGGAATACGCAGATCGGGACGATCGGAACCGAATCGACGCATTGCCTCGCTATAACTCATGACCGGAAACGGATCTACTAAATCGACATCGATGATATCTTTGAACAAGCGGCGAATCATTTGCTCCATAATCGCCATGATTTCTTGTTCGTTCATGAACGAAGTCTCGATATCGAGCTGCGTGAATTCCGGCTGCCGGTCAGCGCGCAAGTCTTCGTCTCGGAAGCAGCGTACGACCTGATAATAACGCTCCATACCGGCAATCATCAGCAATTGTTTATATAATTGCGGCGATTGCGGTAAGGCAAAAAAAGCATTTTGATGAGTTCGACTCGGTACGATGTAATCGCGTGCGCCCTCCGGGGTTGCCTTAGTCAAATAAGGCGTTTCGATCTCGAAAAACTCATTATCGTCGAGAAACTGACGCAGATTGCGCGTCACATCGCGACGCACCTTCATTTTATGCTGCATCTCGGTACGGCGAAGATCGATGTACCGAAAACGCAGACGCATTTCCTCATTGACTTCGATCTCGCTTTCGATAGGAAACGGGGGCGTTTCGGATTCGTTCAACACTTCGATGGTTTTGCCCAGCACTTCAATCTCACCGGTTGCCATATTCGGATTATGCGTACCCTCCGGGCGGTCTCGAACAATACCTTCAATACGTAAAACATATTCACTGCGCACGCTTTCGGCTATTGAAAACGACTCCGGCGCATCGGGATCGAATACCACCTGCACCAAGCCGGCACGATCTCTCAGGTCGATAAATATAACACCGCCGTGATCGCGGCGACGATGCACCCAGCCGCACAAAGCAACCGGTTTTCCTAAATGTTGGGTATTCAATTCTCCACACTTGTGGCTACGCATAACTCTTCTCGTGTTAATCCAAAAAATTTGCCGATGTTACTTACTTACACCCTGTTATGCAAGCCGCCGTTATTGGGCTGAACAAGCGCCACTACCGCATTCGCTGCCAGTGGAAGACGACGACGCGGGCGCAGAAGTCTCACCAGCGACATTTTTTTTATTCCCGCTTTTAAAGTCGGTTTCATACCAGCCGCCACCTTTCAATCGAAAACCAGCTGCGGAAATCTTTTTCATCAATTCTGGCCGACTGCAGGCAGGGCAATGAACCAAAACAGGATCGCTCATTTTTTGCAAAGCCTCATGCTCATAACCACAGGCTTGACATTGATATTCGTAAATAGGCATTTTTCGACTCCGTAACTAAAAATAATTGCCAAAATAAGGTCTCGATTTAAATTTTCAAGCCGCTTAAGGTAAAATCATCATTTGTAAAAATAAGAGCATTATAATGAATAAACTCACCATTACCCAGCCCGACGACTGGCATTTGCACATCAGAAACGGCGAGATGCTCAAAACCGTGCTACCGCATACCGCTCAACAGTTTGCAAGAGCTATCATCATGCCCAATTTGAAGCCGCCGGTGACGAGCACACAACAGGCATTGCAGTACCGGAATGAAATTCTGTTAGCCCTCCCTTCGGAGTCTGATTTCAAGCCATTGATGACGCTTTACCTGACCGGGTCGACCACAACCCAAGACGTCAAACAAGCCGCCGAGTGCGAACACATCCATGCATTCAAATTATACCCGGCTGGCGCTACGACTAACTCCGATGCCGGCGTCGCCGATCCGAAGACGATTTATCCGATTTTCGAAGCGATGCAACAATTCGACATACCACTATTAATTCACGGCGAAGTCGTCGATCATGACTGCGATATTTTCGACCGGGAACGGGTATTTATCGAACGCACGCTCAGTGATATTGTTCGCCAATTTCCTGATTTGCGAATCGTACTCGAACACGTCACCACAAGCGATGCGGTCGAATTCGTCAAATCGACGGCGAATAACATTGCCGCAACCATTACACCTCAGCATTTACTCTACAACCGTAATGCGATGTTGGTCGGCGGCATAAAGCCTCATTATTACTGCCTGCCGATATTGAAACGAGAGCAGCACCGTGAGTCACTACTTGAAGCGGCAATCAGCGGCAACCCAAAGTTCTTTTTGGGGACCGACAGCGCCCCTCATCAGACGGGTTCAAAAGAAAATGCTTGCGGTTGTGCCGGCTGTTTTAGCGCTCACGCCGCTATCGAATTGTATGCCGAAGCATTTGAAAGCGCAGGCGCCTTGGAAAAACTGGAAGGTTTTGCGAGTTTTTTCGGCGCAGATTTTTACCGATTACCCAGAAATAACCGCACCATCACATTAACAAAAGAGCCTTGGTTAGTGCCTGACTCCTACGGACAAGGAGAAATCAATATTACACCGCTGAAAGCAGGCGAGCAACTAGCCTGGAAACTTGAAGCCCGTTAATCCTAATTAAAGACTTGTAGACCGTTCGCGCTGAGCAAAGTAAGCGCCCTTCGTTCGCATGGCGTTACCAGGAAACATTCGCTGTTTGACGTAATTTTTGGTATTTTTATATATTCGCAAGTCATTGATTTTACATATACAAAAAAGCTGTTTCTTGAGAGCCAAGTCTAAGCACGAAGGGACTAAAATCCTTTCAGCGACTTGGTAAAGTATACAAACCAATCTATTGAAATGACAGCTTACTCTTGATGCATTTCAGGATGTAAGCTTTTCTCTCTGTTAACACTTTACCTAGCCCTGCCTTATCATTAAACGAACATAAGATATTGAAAATAAAAAATATTGCAGCATTACCTTTGTAAAAGCCGAGCTAGGATTAGGATAGTTTTTTCATCTCGGACATTTTGTCGTAATCAACCCCGACACTAACGATGAAGCTAGTGGCTTGCTCAATATTCATTTCGGACTTTATCACTCTGGATTGATGAACAATCACTGTAAAGCCTGAAGTTGGATTCGGGGAAGTAGGCACAAACAACACATACTGATCATCCTGTTTGTTGGTCACATAAGCCGGCACCCAAAGTCCTTCTTTCGGGTACTCAATATAAACAACTTCGCGTGCTTCCTTACGGTCATGCGAGGAAAACATGTTAATCACTTTTTTAGTAACCCGGTAAATGCTGTTCAACAACGGAATTCTATCGATAATAAAATCGAACGCTGCAATTGCCCAGAACTTACCTTCCAGGACGATCTTATGCCCGATCATCGATAAAATTAAAAAACTAACCGCAAATACCATCAATGTATACAGGTAATTATCGGCATAACCGTATACCATCCCAAAAAGGTCGGACACCCTATCTTTTACGAATATGATAATCTGAAGTATGATCACAATCGGAATAACCGCGAAAATTCCGATCAAAAAATTATTTAAAATCGACTTAAGTTGTTGGTTCATCACGCCCCCCTTTTAATATTTATAAACAGCAAACCGTCTAACTATAGACACAGTTCTATGCGAATCCAGGATGATAACACTTTATTCATGACAGCAGTGCTACAAGGACTTCCAAACCAATATGGCTCCCGAAACCCCCAAAAATGCCGCAAAAATTTTAGCGTACTTTTCGTTATCGATGTTTTTATAAAGCATTTCTTCGGTCAACAAAAACACAACCACAGCAATTTGCAGTAACGACACATTATCGGCATAAGAAATTAAATACTGATGCTTGACAAAAAATAACGTCAAAATCTGAAACACCGCGAACATACCATAACAAACTGCAATAGTCGCACGGGTCTGATTTTTCTCGTATTGTTTGCTGTGCACCATCGCAGTCAATAACGAACCACCCAAATTAGTCAAACCATGCACTATACCCATCGAAAACAAATAAGTTCTTTCGTAACTTACCAGTTTTTCAATTATTTTATTGAAGGCGCCGACCACATCCTTAAGCGCAACGAAAATTAGAAAAACACCAATCAAAGCACCGATATTGATTCGAACGCTAGTCACTATAAATAAAAACACCACAACGAATGGTATGCTGTATTTCAGAACATTCTTGATGAGCCCGAAATCAATAAAATGATGATGTTTAACCAACTGTAACAAATTTATGGCGATAGAGATCGGCAACAAAATCTCAAGTGCATTGATGAACTGATAGCCCAATAGCAGTAATAGTGGCGTGCCAAACAATAAAACGCCTACACCAAAAATAGATTGAATGACGGTC
>SLIO01000162.1 GCA_007135635.1 Methylomicrobium sp.
CCTCTTCCCTCTTCCCTCTTCCCTCTTCCCTCCTCTTTCCCTGCTCACCGCTTACAACTTACTGCTTACCAAAAAACTTTAATCAACCAACATTCTAGCTAAACGGCTATCACTTCGTATCGTTTCGATACTTTCTTGACTGCTCTCGCATTGTCGTATTATCTGCTCGGCCTCTGCCGCAATTTCGTTACGTTGCTGACAAAGCCTCTCGATGGCATTGACGATCTCCGCTTCGATTTGTATCAGTCCTATCGCCGCGCCCTTTTTCAAACCTTTCAACGCGGCTTTTTCGAGGGATGGTTTGAGTTTTTTCAGGATGAAAAACGGAATCAGCCAACTGAGACCTACAAACAAACCGCTATGGATCGCAAAGTTCGCTCCCAGATAGTTACGGTAATCCAAACTACTATGATAGTAACCGGAAAAAACCTGGTAGCCGACAAAAACCATCGCGCCGAGCGGCAGTACGATTTCGCAAAACCGCATGCATTTTAAAAAAGCACGATGCGCGGCATGCCCTGGATTAGCCAAGGCCTGCCTGACCGCAAGTTCGGTTTGGTCATGCATGATTTTTTCGGCCTTGCCGCGTAAATGCAATAACTCGCGCTTTAACGCGGCTGTCGTCAACCCGTTGGCATCGGCATGAAGGATGAGGTCGTCGAGCGCATCCTCATAACGGCTTTGCGCCCAAGCATCCCATAACTCGCTTTGCTGCTGTTTCGACGCTTTATCATGTTCGGCATAATAGCCGGCCAATTGCTTGAGCGGCCATTCGAAACCTTGCTGCAAATTTTGTCCAGTGTCCTGCCAACTTTTACGCCACTGTTCGGACAGCTTTCGATAATCCCGGTCGTTGCCGACCCGTTTCAAGCAATCGGCCAAGTTCATTTTCAATGCATCCTTTCGAGCCTGAGTATTTCGAGACTCCAATTGCTTGACTGTGGTTTCAGTCGCAAGCGCGGCAATCGTCCCAGCCAAGTTTTCAAATTCGTCGGGAAAATCGGGCTCGCCACAGGCGGTCTTGAAAATGATCGGGTCGTCAAAGCCGGCCACGCTTAATTGGTCTTTAAAGTCGTCGTACTGCACCGCCTCACCGCGATCCCATTGATTCATCACAAACAGCCAGGCATGACGTCCGCCTTCGGCCAACAATAAACGCCAAGCCTTGTTGTCTCGGTAGCGTTCGGGGCTGACGACATAGATCAACACATCGATATGCGGCAGCCATTGCAACACGATTTCCTGATTGTGTAAGGCAGTGCTATCGAAATCGGGCATATCGATCCAGATGACATTCTGATTCGTTTCGTCGTCGTGTTCGGCTTGACGAATTTCGTCGAACGGAAGGTTTTCCGGCAATTTCGACAATTGCACCGCGCGATGACGATACATCGTAACTTCACGCGAAGTTGGACGCTCGATACCGGTTCTTGCAATCGCCTTACCAGCCAAACGGTTTAGTAATGTGCTTTTACCTACGCCTGTTCCACCCATGAATGCAACGATCAAGGGCCGGTATGACGAACGGTCGATCAACGCTTCCGGCGTTCTCGAATCGATCGCCTCCAGTTGTCTCGCCGTATGTGGGTCTATCCATCCGGCCGCTACTGCTCGTTCGGCCCAACGTTTGGTGTTTGCGACTAAATCAGAGTAATCGTAATCCATGCTTTTTATTCTTGAGTTGCTGCTCGGCCAGTTCTAGTTGCTCCGGGGTAATATTGAAGTAGCTGTCCGAGGACAATTGCTCGGGCAATTTGAACAAGGCCTCTCGAAGGCATTCGATGTATAGTTTTTGCCTGACAATTTGTAATTGCCGTTGTTTGAGTTCCGCTTCGACCTTATTCAAATAACTCCCCATCGCGCTCTCGGTCAAAAACGAAGTCACCGATAACATCGCCGGGGCTATGATTAAATCATGCAATCCTAATCCGCCGGCTTGAAGAGAAATGGCAACGGCGGCCGCGTCTGTAGTCGCGCGGGTGGCTCTAAGACCGTTCAATACATAAGGCTGTTCCTGTAATTTTGCGTAGAGACGGAAAGCCGCGCTTTCGACTTCTTTTTGAAAATCATGGTGATAACGCAGCACGGCATCGTTGAATTCTGCCAATAGTGCATGCCGCCTGTTGCGCAACAAACCGATACCGCCACGCCACCAAGCGCTGTCGCCGTTTTGTTCGGTTTTTTCCAACAAGGTATCCATGATACGAATCAACAAATGTTCCGCCAGATGATTCAATAATGCGACCTCATGACTGCTGTCGGTAATGCGCGATCTCTTCTCCCCTATTTTCATTACTTGCCTAATAGGCCAAGTTAGTACTTTTCGAGTACCGACCAAAACTCTTGCGAGCCCAGGTATTTCCAACAAGCTCAACAATTTCGCCAAGGCGCTTTGAAAAGTTTCGTAATAACGCGGATGATTCAAATAATCGTTTTGATATTGCGCTAACGACTGTTTGATCGATGCATCGACAAGGCTTCGCCATTCTTGCAATGCCAGGTGTTCCGCATGAACAGGCTCCAACCATTCCTGCCAATGCTTGAGTAAAAACTCTTGAACCACTTCATTGTTCCGGCGGCGATTAACTTGGCGAAACAATTGTCGAACCGCCGAGCGCTCGCCTTCCGGCCATGTGGGTGCGGATTGTTTTTGATAGAATAACGGCACGATAGTCGGACAATCGTCGCTTCTCGATTGTCGCCATTTTTCGGTCAACGAACGGATTACGATATGTTCGCTGCCTTCGGCCAGTTTATTCACGCAAATCAAGGTCGGCTGTCGCAATGTTTCAATCGAGCTCATCAATTCCCATACCGATTGGTCGGCATATTTTTCTTTGCTGACGACCAAAATGACGACATCGGCCAATGCAATCGAGCGCATCAACGCTTCGCTGTAACCGGCGGCGCCAATCGAATCGAAATCGGGCGTATCCCAAACCAAGCATTCGGGCAATAAATCGGATATCCCTCTATTCTCGGTCAAGGCATAACATTCGAGTTTATCCTTACTTAATTCATCTTGGCGCACTTGTTGAAAACGTCCAAAGAAATGCTGCACGCCATCGCAGTCCTCAAGTTTAACTGTATTGCAAAACCCTTGTGCATGCACAGTAAAGCCTGCCAATGGACTTACACCGGCCTGAGAGCTGTTCAGCAATAGATTAACTAAGGTGCTTTTTCCGGCTTGCGTTGGGCCGACTACAGCCACTTGTATCGTTTGCAAGGTAAAGCGCTTATGCATGTCAGCCTTGCGAATCGATGCTTCGGCCAAAATTTGCCGATCGATGCGTTGCTGATACACTGCCTTGACCGCATCGCTAGCGGTATGCGAGGAAACCGTTTGATAGCGTTGCTTTAGTAATTGAATAAATTCCAGCATATTGATGTGGCTTAGGTTTATAATCGCCAAGTAATTCGGATGCTCGACTTCACAGCCGGCACCGAATAGGAAAATGGAATTTCCAAAAATTAATTAGCTAATTAACATTATTATAAGAATAGTACACCAGACACTATAACGATTGAGGTTAACCCTATGAGGATTCTATCAGCCCTTTTGCTCTCCGTATTGACTTTATCGCTAACCGCCTGCGGTAGATCGGAACAAATTAACGGGCGCAGCAGTACCACCGCTTACCGGTCGGTTAAAATGCTAAAGGAACGCTTGCCCCCGGAAAAACGGATTGAATTCGAAATCTCGTTCTGGACCATTCGAGATGCCTATAAAGAGACCAAAGAATTTCTATCTCAAGTCGACGGCAAAAATCCAGACGAAATCATCGAAACAGGCAGGGAGATTTATCAGCAACGTAAAAACCAAGGCTTTAAGGAGTATCAACAATACAGTTCCTGGGAAGATATGATCGAGAAATATGCAAGGGAACGCCGCGAACAAGACCGACATATTAAGCCCGATCAAAGGGATAAAGCCAACGACGTTCTTTACAAATTGTAAAAGGCCAAACGGGTGAACTTGCAGGACGGATCCCCCCTGCGAATTAGCGTAGGGTACGCACCGCGTACCCTTACCCACGATTTTTAAGCGACTCGACATAGCACTCTTTGCCGTTTCGTTTAATGGCCGCATCTCAAGCTGCGGGCAAGGCTTTTTGCTCTACCAAACTGGCGATAAAGCGGTTCGCTTCGAAAATAGTCTGCTCCATCGCTTGAACCAGTTGCGTCATATCCATACTGATTTCTACGAACTCATGTTCAATCGCGGCAATCGCCTGCGCATTGAGATTATGCTTCAAAAACAATACCTGATCTTTGAATGCCGCTAACACAGGGCTGATTTTACTTTCGGCTCTGTGCATCGTTTTGATCAATTTGGCATAATGCTGCTGAGACTGCCTTAACTGCTGCCGGCTTTTAGCCTTTAACGAGCGATTGTTATATTCGTCGAGTTCGGACTCCCATTCAGCAAACAATGCTCCGCTGACTTCTTCAATTGCTCGGATGCGACAACCGACTTCATCCGCCTTCGCTTTACAGAAATCGTATTGTTGTTGCAATAATCGATACTTGTTTTCAAGCGTCGAATCGTCAACAATGACAATCGTTTTAAATCGATCCAGAGCGCTTTCGAAATGAACTTTGGCTTCTTGCAGACTACCGCAGGCTTGTTCAACATGCCTCACCACCATATCCCGCTTCGGATGCCCCATCGACTCCTTGGCCTGATAATAGGCTTGACGGACTATCTTGCTAACTAAACGCCCGACCGAATTGAGCGTTTTTTGGGTCAAATTATTATCTGCCATTAGAATTTATCTTTATTAACAACGCTTATTTTAAATCGGGCATTTCCGGTAAACCCGGGGAAAGCCCGATCGACAATCCCTAATTCCGCGAGTTTATTTAAATCGGCGGTCTGCGGAATTTCCGCCGACTTGATCAAAATTAATTCATCGGCATCGAGTCTAACTGCGAGCCAAGCTGCAAGACTATCGGAAGTCACCTCCCAACTCGCGGGGACACCGGCTTCGTTCAGTTCATTCACATCGGGAGCCCAAATGACCGGTTTGCCTAAATCGAGCTGCCGAACGATCTCGATAATCGAATCAGCCAACACATAATCGCGATACATCGAATTCATTAACCAAGCCATCTGCTGCATCGCCAAAAGCGCCATTGCATGCGCCGTAATATCATCGAAGCGCCAACGCTGTTGAGCCAGCCGAACTTCTTCGGCAAAATTGCCGCCGCCGGGAACCCAAACACTTCCTTCTCGGTAAAAACCGGCTGCTCTGTCCAAACACAATTTTAAAGCACCACTGTGCTCAAGACTACCGCCAAATTTTATAACCCGCAAGCCGGCTTTCATACAACCGTCAACTGACGTAAAACTGCTATCATCGCCGATGCTTTATCAAAGCACTCCTGGTATTCCTCTTCCATCACCGAGTCATTGACGATACCACCACCGGCCCAGAAACGTATCGTATCATCCGAATACACCAAGGTTCTGATCGCGATATTGGTATCCATATTGCCGTCGAATCCCATGTAGCCAATCGCTCCGCAATAAACACCCCGCCGATGCGGCTCTAATTCTTCGATGATTTGCATTGCCCTTATCTTTGGTGCACCGGTAATCGAACCGCCTGGAAAACAGCTTCTCAATAAATCCAAGCCATGCTGACCTTCTGCTAATTCACCGGTGACCGTGCTCACCAAGTGATGCACGGTCGCATAACTTTCAATATCGAATAAACGGGGAACTTTAACTGAACCTTTTTTGCAAGTCTTACCGATATCGTTGCGCAACAAGTCGACGATCATGACATTTTCGGCCCGGTCTTTTTTGCTGCTTTCCAACTGACTGATTTGATCAAGATCCTCTGCGTGACTGGGTTTCCTGGGGCGAGTTCCTTTGATCGGCTTGGTTTCGACAAAGCCATCCCGAAGCTTTAAAAAACGTTCTGGGGAAGAACTCAACACGCTGGCCTCCGGCGTATTCATATATGCACTAAACGGCGCCGAATTTAATTCACGCAATTTAAGATACGCATGCCAAGGATCGCCATGGCATGACGCACTGAAACGCTGGGCAAGATTGACCTGGTAACAATCGCCTTCTTTTAGATAATGCTTGATTCGACCAAACGCCTCGGCATAATCCGCCTGATCAAAGTTGGCTTGGACAGGCCCTGTGACATGAAACCCATTTTGCATTCTTTCTTCCGGCAATCGGCTGAACAATACCGTCAAATGCGCCAATTGCGCCTCGTCGATATAACCGACTAAGCGACTGCGGCGCAGTTGATGATCGACAACCAAAGCCCATTCGTAAATACCGACCGCCATTTCGGCAATATTTTCGGCATCCCTCGCAATGACGGGTAGTTTTTCCAAGCGGCGCGCCAAATCGTAGGAAAAATAACCGATGGCGCCGCCATTAAAGGGCAAATCGTCGAATCCCGGCCGCTTCGGCAATAATTGCTGTTTGACCAGATCAAAGGGATCGTCTGTCGATTCACTGACAACAAGCCCCCGTTTGATCTTGGTGACATTTCCCTGCGTGACTAAGGTGCAAACCGGATCGGCGGCAATGATATCGAAACAGCCTTGTCGACTAACCGGATATCCGCTATCTAAAAACACCGCCCAAGGTTTACCGGCAAGCGGTTCGAACAAGCGAGCACTATCTTCGAAATAAGGAAGTGGTTGATTGATGATTTTAGATAGCGACATTTAGTAGAGAAAGAGGGTAACCGTTCGGAGTCATCCAAAATTCCGCGACGTTTGAGAGCGCAGCATCGAATGCCGGTGAACAAGATTGCAATTTTATAACATCCTAGGGTATTTAAGAAACGCAAATGGAAACGATACCAGAACAAGCGCATTAATCTAAATTCGGCAGTTTAACTGAAGTTCATGCAGTCCTTGAACCGCTTGTCCTAAAAATTTGAATAGCCTTTCCTGACTATGTTTACCTTTTGCACTTCAAATTTAGGTAATGCCCGAAGAGGCGAGGTGTGTCCGACAAAAACTTTTTATGAAGTAATTACTGAAAGAGCTAAATTTTAAGCCTTCGTATGATCATCGAAACGTTTCGCATCGGGCGGCAGCTTATCAAATACCGGATGTTTCGTAATTCCGTAATGTTCTGGATAATAAACGCCGCCTAAATACAAGCCATCGGGCGGAGCAGTCACCCCTCCCTGATCACGGTCCTTAATCAGCAATAACTCTTGTGTCCAATCGACCGGTTGTTTATCCATACCGATTTCCATCAATACGCCGGCAATGTTTCTGACCATGTGGTGCAAAAACGCATTGGCCGAAATATCCATAATGACTTTTTCCTGCTCGCGGTAAACATCAATAAAATGCATCATGCGGCAGGGGCTTTTGGATTGACAGCCTTGCGCCCTGAACGACGAAAAATCATGATCGCCAATCAAATATTGTGCTGCTCGATGCATTTTTTCGGCATCCAGCGGCTGATAGCACCATGTGACTTGTTTGCGCAGCAACGCCGATTTCATCGGTCTATTCAGAATGACATAGCGGTAAAACCGGGCAATAGCGCTATAACGGGCATGAAAATCGAAAGCCGCCTGTTGCGCCCAAATGATCCTGATGTCATCGGGCAAATGAGTATTCCCTCCCATCATCCAACTATATAAAGAGCGTTGAACCCGTGTATCGAAATGCACAACTTGCTCG
>SLIO01000283.1 GCA_007135635.1 Methylomicrobium sp.
AAAGGCTTTACTGGAATTATTAATGAGTGACAAGTAAAATTTGACCTATTCCTATACAATAATGCAACTATGCCTGCATCAAGGATACACGTGAAAAAATTAGTATACGCATTCATTCTCTCCACAATCGTTATCAATGCTGCCCAAGCTAAAACCGTTTATGTCACCGACGACTTAGAATTAACACTCAGAGTCGCCGAAAACGAACGCAGTAAAATTTTGCGAATGCTTCGCTCCGGCACGCCATTGACACTGATCGAAGATCGCGGCAATGGCTATTCTTACGTCAAAACAAGCAACGGTGTCGAAGGTTTTTTTCTAACCCGTTTTTTAAAAACCTCGCCGCCGAATGCTCAACTTCTCGAACAAGCGAATAAGAAAATCGAACAACTACAAAGTGAAAATTCAGGATTGAAATCCGAGTTAACTTCATTGCAAGAGACCTTTAAATCTAGCGAGTCATTAATGGCCGAGCGTAACCAATTGATGATGGAACTGGCCGAAATCAAACAAATTTCGTCAAGCGCTATTGACATTAAAAACCAACGCGATCAGTTTCAAGAGCGCGTCGTTTCAGCCGAACGTGAGTTACAACAAATTAAACGGGAAAACCAAGCCTTACGCGATAGCGCCCATCAAGACTGGTTTCTCTACGGCGGAATACTCGCATTAGGCGGTGTTTTACTCGGTTTTTTATTACCGAAACTAAGTTTGGGAAGACGAACCAGCAGTTGGGATACGTTTTAACCCAGCCTTAACATTTGGCGAGCATAAGGCATTGAAAAATAAAAAATATATTCAATGCCATAGTTCATAGTACTACATTTGTTAAAGCCGGTTTAAGTGTGCCGCTTCAGCTTGATACCCCAATCGACTACTAACAATTGAACACATCAGGAATTCAGATGGCAAATTCAGGTGATAAATCCACAAGACGCTTTTCATCGCTAGTCGTTGACGGCATGGAACGCGCGCCTAGCCGCGCAATGTTGCATGCAGTCGGCTTCAAAAATGAAGACTTCAAAAAACCCCAAATCGGAGTCGCTTCAACTTGGAGCATGGTTACCCCTTGTAACATGCATATTAACCGGCTTGCCGACGATGCTGCTCGAGGTGTCGATAAATCAGGCGGCAAAGCGGTTATTTTCAATACCATTACAATCTCCGACGGTATTTCGATGGGTACCGAAGGGATGAAATACTCGCTGGTTTCGCGGGAGGTCATTGCCGACTCGATTGAAACCGTGGTCGGCTGTCAAGGCTTCGACGGCGTCGTTGCAATCGGCGGCTGCGATAAAAACATGCCCGGCTGCATGATCGCATTATCGCGATTAAACCGCCCAGCCATTTTCGTTTACGGCGGTACGATACTGCCGGGATGCCATAAAGATAAAAAACTCGATATCGTTTCTGTTTTCGAAGCGGTCGGTGCGCGCGCAAACAATAAAATCGATGATGAAGAACTCGCACAAATCGAAGCGAAAGCGATACCGGGCGCTGGTTCCTGCGGCGGCATGTACACCGCAAACACGATGGCTTCGGCGATCGAAGCGCTAGGCATGAGTTTACCGAACAGCTCGGCGCAAGCCGCGGTTTCCGAAGACAAACGCCTCGACTGCGAACACGCCGGCGCGGCCGTGCTCAAATTGCTCGAAAAAGACATCAAACCGCGCGACATCATGACCAAAGAAGCATTCGAAAATGCGATCACCATAGTTATCGCACTCGGCGGCTCGACCAATTCGGTGTTACATTTGATTGCGATGGCCAATACAACCGGTGTCGATATTTCACTCGACGATTTCAGCCGCATCGGCAAACGCGTTCCAATGCTGGCCGACCTAAAACCGAGCGGAAAATATCAAATGGCCGAACTAATAGAAATCGGAGGCATTCAGCCGTTGATGAAGATATTATTAGATCGCGGCTTACTACACGGCAATTGTTTGACCGTAACCGGCAAAACACTGGCCGAGAACCTTGCAGACGTCAAACCGTATCCTGAAGGTCAGGATATGATCCATTCCTTCGACAATCCGATTAAAAAAGACAGTCACTTGGTCGTTTTATACGGCAATCTGGCACCGGAAGGAGCGGTCGCGAAAATTACTGGCAAGGAAGGTCTATTGTTTACCGGCAAAGCGAAAGTATTCGATGCAGAAGAACAGGCATTGCAAAGCATTTTGAACGGCGATATCGTCAAAGGCGACGTCATTGTGATTCGTTATGAAGGCCCGAAAGGCGGACCCGGCATGCGCGAAATGTTGTCGCCGACTTCGGCTGTCATGGGCAAAGGGCTAGGCAAAGACGTCGCATTGGTCACCGACGGACGCTTTTCAGGCGGCACGCACGGCTTCGTAGTCGGACATATCACCCCTGAAGCATACTCCGGCGGCCCGCTAGCCATCGTTCAGGACGGCGATTCAATTACGATAGACGCCGAAAACAACGAATTGACCTTACATATCAACGAACACGAAATGGATCGCCGCATGGAAAAATGGCAACAACCGGCGCCTAAATACACGCGCGGCGTATTGGCTAAATTTGCCAAATTGGTCAGTTCGGCTTCGAAAGGCGCCGTCACCGACAATTTAGATTGATTGCGGAAAAAAATTGACCGAATCAGCTTTTTGTGACCGATTCTAATTTACCGGCCTCGTCTCTGAACCACGACTTTGTCAACTGGTTCAGAGACTCCTCTCCTTATATACATGCCCATCGGAACCGCACCTTTGTCGTTTCATTCGGCGGCGAGGCGCTCTATGACTCGGGGTTCGCGCATCATGTGCATGATTTTGCGCTGCTCAACAGCCTGGGGATACGACTAGTTCTTGTACATGGTATTCGCCCTCAAATCGATACCTGCCTACGCAAACAAAACATCGCCCCCCGTTTTCATAAGAGTCTCCGAGTCACCGACGAATTGGCTCTACAGTGCGTAAAAGAAGCTGCCGGCCTCGTCCGAGTAGAAATCGAAGCTCTCTTATCGATGGGACTAGCCAACTCACCGATGGCCGGCGCCAAAATCCGCGTCGTCTCGGGTAATTTCGTCATCGCCAAGCCAATCGGCGTCATTGATGGCGTCGATTATGGCCATACCGGCGAAGTGCGAAGAATCGACAGCCAAGCCATCCATCAACAACTGGATATGAATTCCGTGGTATTAATCTCACCGGTCGGCTATTCGCCGAGTGGCGAAGCATTCAATTTGTCGGCCGAAAAAGTGGCCACCGAAATTGCGATTGCTTTAAAAGCGGAAAAACTGCTGTTACTCACCGAACAAAGCATTAATCACCCTGAAAGCAGCGAAAAAATCCAGCAAATGACGACCGCTGAAACCCAACAATTTCTTGATCGCTTTCCGAATTTAGAACAATCGATCAGTCTGCCCTTACAAGCCGCGATCCATGGCAGCCACTCGGGCGTTGAACGTGTGCATCTTGTCAATCGCCATCAAGACGGCGGACTTCTTTTGGAATTATTCAGCCGAGACGGCACGGGCACATTAATTAGCTCAACACCTTATGAAGAACTACGCCAAGCAACATTAAACGACATTGGCGGTATCCTGGAATTAATTAGTCCATTGGAACAACAAGGCATTTTGCTAAAGCGCTCAAGGGAGAAACTGGAAATGGAAATCGGCGACTATATCATTATCGAAAGAGACGGTCTGATTATCGGTTGCACCGCACTGCATCCGATTAAGCACGAACAGGCCGGCATGATCGCATGCCTGGCCGTTCATCCCGATTACCGAGGCTCGGCTAGAGCCGGACGATTATTGGAACATTTGCAACAAAAAGCGAAAATGCTAGGCATGCAGCGAATTTTTGCGCTCACGACGCAAACCAGCCATTGGTTCTTAGAGCGAGGATTCACCCCATCCGCAGTCGAAACACTGCCCGAACAGTTAAAATCGGTCTACAATCCGCAGCGCAACTCTAAAATATTGTGCAAACCTATCTGAATTAATGCCCATGAGCACTCAAGGCACCTTATCGCTATTACAATTAACCGACCTACACATTCTTCCGAGCCCCGGTGAAAAAATGCTGGGGGTCGACACCGAATTTTATTTCGAAGCCGTACTGCAACATGTGCGGGAAACAAACAGGCATTATGATTTAGCATTAGTCACCGGCGACTTGACTCAAGACCCCTGCCCCGAAGCTTATCAAAGAATTTCCGGTCGACTACAAGCATTAGCAGTCGATACGCTGTGCCTTCCGGGCAATCACGACGATTACGGTTTAATGCAGCAATGGCTAAACCAAGACAACATCAGCTGTATAAAACAGATCAAGTTCGAGCATTGGCAAGTGCTTTGCCTGAACAGCCAGATACCGGGAAAAGCCGAGGGGAGGCTCAATGAAAACGAATTGAGGTTTATTGAAGATGCGCTTGAGAAAAATCCGAAACTTTTTACATTGATTGCGGTCCATCACCACTGCGTGCCGACCCGAAGCAGTTGGATGGACACGATGACCATCAAAAACAGCGACGAGTTTTTGGCGATTACCGCCCGCTATCCGAAAATAAGGGGTATCACGACCGGGCATATTCATCAAGAAATGGATATTCGCTTGAACTCGCTAAGAATATTGGGCACGCCATCGACTTGCTTTCAATTCAAGCCTTTGTGCTCACGATTTACGTTAGACGACCTGATGCCGGGCTACCGAACCATTGAGTTGCATTCGGACGGAGAAATCACGACCCAAGTTCATCGACTACCGGGCATTCTGCAAGAAATCGACCGGAGCTGTACAGAATATTAACTCAGCTTTAACAAACGTAGTGACCACGAGCTATAGAATCGATCATTATCATTTATTTATCAATGCCTTCTCTCGCCACGCGAAGTATAAATTACCGGACTTTACGTTGCTGCCACTTCTTGGCTAAAAAACCGTCCGCCTTGACCGGCACCGAATCGGCCAATAAAATTTCGCCCAGCTCGGTCATTGCTCGTCGATAGACTTTACGTTTGAAATATACGACGTCCTTGAGGGGCTCCCAATAATCCACCCAACGCCAACCGTCGAATTCCGGCTTGGCCCCGCAATCGAATCGTACGTCCGAATCTTGCGTCAACAAACGAAGAATAAACCAAATTTGTTTTTGCCCTATGCATAATGGCCACGAGTTTTTGCGCATGTAGCGTTCCGGCAATTGATAGCGCAACCAATATCGAGTCCTGCCCAGCAATTGAACGTGTTCAGAACGCAAACCAGTCTCTTCCCATAATTCCCGATACATCGCCTGCTCCGGGTCCTCGCCTTCATTGATGCCTCCTTGCGGAAACTGCCATGAATTGGCACCCGTACGCTTAGCCCAAAACACGCGACCCTCGTCATTGCAAAGGATGATGCCGACATTAGGCCGGTATCCTTTTGAGTCAATCATGTTAAAACCTGTAAATATAAGCCTGATGACTAAGGCTCCTACACTGAGACGATAAACCGCACAAATCACTACCTGACCCTATTTTCGCCCTTCGTAGGTTGAGGGCAAAATAATCGGATGGAGAACTACAGCGTCTTTTTCCTAAGTGTTAGAATGGCCCAGTGAACCAGGGATTTAAAATATTGCGTTATTGTTCCACAAAACAATCAACAAGGCTATAGCGCGATGCCCTTTAAAACTTTTCAATAGGTTACAACAGTGAGTTTAGCGATCTTCGATTTAGATAACACTTTAATCGCCGATGACAGTGATTATTTATGGGGGCAATTCTTAGTCGACCGAGGCATTGTCGACAAAGCCCATTATGAGGCGGCCAATGCCAAATTTTATGACGATTACAAACAGGGCAACCTGGATATCGTGGAATTTCTTAACTTCTCATTAAGACCCTTGTCTGAGCATGACCCTAGCCAACTGTTTGAATGGCGGGAACAATTTATCGAAGAAATCATCAAACCGTTAATGCTCAAATCGGCTCAAACTTTAATCGACAAACACAAAGCTAAAGGCGATACATTGATGGTCATTACAGCAACCAATCGCTTCGTCACAGAACCGATCGTCAAGCTTTACGGTATCGAAAACTTGTTGGCGACGACCCCGGAATTCATCGACGGCCGATATACCGGCAATTTCTCCGGTACACCTTGTTTCCAAGACGGCAAGGTCACTTTGCTGGAAGACTGGCTGACATCCTCGGAAGAAACGCTTGCAAACAGTTGGTTTTACAGCGATTCGCACAACGACTTACCTCTGTTGAATCGAGTGCAAAACCCGGTTGCGGTCGATCCCGACGAAAAACTCAAAACCTATGCGGAACAATTGAATTGGCCGATTATCAGTTTGCGTAACGATCATTGCCCTACACACCATTTTCAAAAGTAGAAATTCGCTTTTACCGGCGAGGGAACTCATTACGATTAACTTGCATTAACAAAACTAACAGACAATGCCATGAATTTTTTCATACGCTTGAAGTATGCTTTGCTAATGTCGCTATTGGCGCTACTCGAAATTGGGCCCATACCGATTGCTCCTATCATCGGATTATTGATCATAATATTTCTGCCTCGCTGGTTTAAAGACGCAGTAGACAGGATGTACCATTCGAACGACAGCCGCAAAAAATGAAACTTATCGGCAAACGCCAAACGAACTATCTATTCGTATACGGAACATTAAGAAGACATCACGGACATCCCATGTCGCGCTGGCTAAGTCGACGTACCGATTGGGTCGGAACCGGATATTTTCAGGGAATTTTATTTAACCTTGGGAAATACCCGGGCATCGTAAAATCCGATAACGAAACCGACCGAGTCATTGGCGACATATTCCGAACCGACAATCCGAAAATGACCCTGAAGACTCTCGACCGCTACGAGCAGTGCTCCATTGTCGACCCTCGTCCTCACGAATACAGGCGGTCTATCGAACCGGTCATGCTCGGCAACGGTAAAACACTGAACGCTTGGGTTTATCTCTATAACCGCCCGATCAAGGATCACATTTGTATTACTTCCGGCGATTTTCTTGCATCAAGCCCCAAACAGAGCATTAGACGAACCTCGATAAAGAGAAAACGATGAGAACAACAGATACACGACGACGATATGCCGAGGGAAATCGACTTTTCCGGCGGCACACGCGGTAAGTTCTAGCGCAAAAACGCGCAACTGCAACTGCCGACCCACCTCTGGAAGCCAGCGTGCAAAACACTCTCGAAGCGTTAGCCAATGCCAAAGACGTTGATCTCTCGACATTCGTGAATGAGCTGCTAAAAAGGATATTGAGCTGATTGAGATCAGCCGCTAAACCAATAGCGAACCAAACGGGTCACCCATTAGTCTGTCGAAACTACGAATAAACCGTTAACCAGTTGAAGAGATTGATCTTAAAGACAGTGAATTCAAAAAAGCCCAAATATGCTTTAAGAATTGCTTTGGCTTATTGACTACGACAGGCTAATGAGTGACCTCTGTCGTGTTAATGATTGCTTTTGCAAAAAAGTCGAGATAGAAATGTGGCGCACGCCTGTTTTAGGTCGACAACTTCCTTTGTTTCCATCGTTTCCGACTTCGTGGCAAATGGTTATCAGACCATGCAGCATGTTTCCACAAGCCCCCCTGC
>SLIO01000355.1 GCA_007135635.1 Methylomicrobium sp.
GCCGTCAAGCCTACATGGACGTATTTACGGCGTCCTGTCAAGCGAGTAATCGTACCCTCTTCCACGCTCAGTGTATTGGAAAGCAATCATTGACTCTTTCCTAAAGGGTTTATTTAGTAGGCAAGAGAACCGTTTCAACTGCTAACGCGAACATAGCCTTTATTAATGACCGAACTTCGACCGACAGTGCGGCATCCTATTAAGTTTCAAACTTGCTGTTTTAATCGAGTCACATTCCTAAAAATAACGGTCTTTACCTCCTCAGACTTGTTATCATAACGTCATCTTACAATATTATAATCCGCTTACATTTAGGCTAATTTCCGGGGTAACGCATGATCGAACATATGGTCAGACATTACAATATTTTGTCCATTGTCGGTAATATCATCACTGTAAACGTTGACAATACCTTCGCAAACCAAGAAATCACGACACGGTTTGGTGATTTAGCCGAGGTCGAGGACGTCAACGGCAGCGAATCTTTGGCTCAAGTCATCAAAATCGACGGCAGCAAAGTGGCTTTACAGGTTTTTTCGGGAACTCGGGGTATTTCGACTGCGGCTTCGGTGCGCTTTTTGGGGCATTCGATGCGAGTGACTTATTCGGCGAATATTCTCGGTCGGATTTTTAATGGTACGGGGGCGCCGATGGACGGCGGTTCGATGCTTAAACCCGACCCGAAAGTGACGATTAACGGTGCGTCGGTGAACCCGATGAAACGAGTTTTAGCGTCTAAAATGATCCGAACACAGGTGCCGATGATCGACCTGTTTAATTGTCTGGTCGAGAGCCAAAAAATACCCATTTTCTCGATTTCCGGCGAACCGTTTAACGCATTTTTGGCTAGAATCGGTATTCAAGCTGAAGCAGATATCGTAGTTTTTGCAGGCCTTGGCCTGATTTTCGATGATTTTCACTATTTTAGATCGCAGTTCGAGAAGGCCGGCGTATTCGCGAGGACCGTGATGTTTTGCAATCTGGCTTCCGATCCTATCGTCGAACGGCTTTTGGTGCCGGACATGGCATTGGCGGTTGCGGAACGCTTTGCAGTTGAAGAGGGCAAACGGGTGTTGGTGTTGATGACTGATATGACCGCTTATGCCGATGCAATGAAGGAAGTCGGTATTTCAATGGAACATGTTCCGTCGAATCGCGGCTACATGGGAGATCTCTATTCGCAGTTGGCGCGCCGATACGAAAAAGCCTGCGATTATAAAGGTGCCGGTTCCGTTACGATTTTGTCGGTGACAACGATGCCGGGTAACGATGTGACGCATCCGGTTCCGGACAATACCGGTTATATTACCGAGGGCCAGTTTTATTTGCACGACGGCATGCTCGATCCTTTCGGTTCGTTGTCTAGGTTGAAGCAACATGTCATCGGTAAGGTCACGCGCGAGGATCATGCGCAAATCATGAATACGATGATCCGTTTTTACGCGGGCTCGGTCGACGCCGAACAAAAGCAGGCGATGGCTTTCGATTTGTCCGATTACGATAAAAAATTGCTCAGATTCGGGCAATTATTCAAAAAACGCTTCATGGACATCAATGTCTCTATTTCATTGGAACAGGCCTTGGACTTGGGGTGGCAAACCTTGGCCGAATGTTTCGAGGAGAGCGAGTTGTTAATGAAACAAGCCTTGATCGATAAATACTTCCCGAAGAAAAATCATGGCCAGACTGTCGCTTAACAAGGCTTCATTGCATAAGGAAAGTGCCAAACTCAAGCGCTACCGGCAATATTTGCCTTCGCTCGATCTCAAACGAAGACAGTTGATGGCCGAGCGGGCCAAAGGCTTGGCGCAGCTCAAAACAACCGAACTGCAAATCGAACAGTGCCGACAAAAAGTGAGCGAAACATTACCGATGGTGTCCTATCGGGATATTAATTTAAACGATCTGGTTAAAGTCTCGGCGGTCGAAATAGGCGAGGAGAATATTGTCGGTATTACGGTGCCGATACTAAGGAAGGTTGGCCTAGTGACGATGACCTACTCGCCTTATCTGAAGCCGCACTGGGTCGATGCGTTGGTCGTGCAATTGAAACTTATGCTGGAGTTGAAGTTGCGGCAACAGGTCGACAGACGTCGATTGACGATTTTGGAAGCGGCGGTCAAAAAAGTGACACAAAAGGTTAATTTGTTCGATAAGGTGTTGATTCCTAAAACGGAGCGCAATATACGCAAAATCCGTATTTATCTGTCCGATGCCGAACGAGCCGATGTTGTTCGGGCAAAAATGACCAAACAACTCCGTATTAAACAAGGTGTCTAAATGGCAATCGTCAACCTGAAAAAGATTACTTTTTGCGGCATGTTGTCCGATAAGCGTCGGATATTGGAGCAAGTGCAAGCCTTAGGCGGTCTGCACTTGATTCCTTTAGCCGAACCGCCTGGGCAGGAGTTCGGCGCGCCTAAAAATACCGAAGGCGTGGTCGAAGCGCTTAAATATCTTAATGCCTGCGCGAACAAAAGACATCAAATCAAAGACGCGACGCGTTTCGATCTTGAAAGGATTACCGAGGAAGTTTTGGCCATTAAGGCGAAAGTTCGCGAGTTGACCGATATTTACGACGCCTTGTCGAAACGAATCGATGAGGTTGAACCGTGGGGCGACTTCCAGTTACCGGAAACCGCGCAATTGGCCGGTTACCGATTATGGTTTTACATTATTCCCAAAAGAATGATGAAAAAGCTCGAGGACTGCGACTGGGTTTGGCAGACGGTTTATCAGAATAATTTATATTGCTATGTCGTCGTCGTTGCCGAATCCGAGCCGCCCGAAAACAGCATGCCGGTGGTAAGAACTCATACCGGCTCGATACCGCTTTCGACATTGAAAACTCAGCGAAGCCAGGTCGAATTGACGCTCGAGGATTTACAGGCCGAACGAGAGTCCTTGACTCGCTGGATTACCTTGATGACGGTGCATTTCAGTGAGGCGCTGGATCAGGCCGATTTGGCCAAGGCGCAAACAATTACACGCGACGAGGCCGGCGTGTTCGCCTTGCAAGGCTGGTTGCCGGAAGCACATACCGAAAAATTTCTTCGTTTTGCCGAACATCATGGTTTGGCCGTATTGGTCGAAGACCCGGATCCCGGCGACAATCCTCCGACCTTGCTCGATAATCCTCGGCAACTGGCCGGCGGCGAAGATATCGTCAATTTTTATCAAACGCCGAATTATTACGGTTGGGATCCGTCTATTGTCGTGTTTTTTTCATTTAGCGTTTTTTTTGCGATGATTCTGTCCGACGCAGGTTATGCCGCGGTTTTCGGGTTAATACTGATGTTCAAATGGCGCAGTCTCGGGCAGAGCATCAAGGATCGGAGACTTAGAGTCCTGGCTGCTAACACCGTGTTTGTTTCGCTTGTTTGGGGAGTTTTATCGGGCGGTTATTTCGGCTACAGTCCATCCGAAGAAAGATTTATTTCTGCATTAAAGATTATCGATATTAACGATTTCGACGGGATGATGCGCTTGTCGATCGCGGTCGGCGTCGGGCATATTGCCTTGGCCAATGCGATTCGAGCCTATCGCCGATACCCTTCCTTAACGGCATTGGCCTCTATCGGCTGGCTGTTGGCAGTAGTCGGCGGTTTTTGTTTTTGGCTTTCGGCGACAACGGATAATGACGGGTTGCGTCAAGTAGGCATTTTTTTGCCGGCTACGGGCGGCGTTTTGTTGTTGCTGTTCAGCAGCGAACGAGGTTTAAAACGCTGGAGCGACTTGTTTTGGCGTTTGCTGGACGGTGTCAAGAGCTTGATCGGCATTACTCAATTATTCGGTGATGTGCTCAGTTATATGCGTCTGTTCGCATTGGGTTTGGCTAGCGCATCGTTGGCGCTGACTTTTAATCAATTGGCGGTGCAGGTTTATCATGCCTTACCCGGTCCCGGGTTGTTGTTCAGTATTTTGATCTTAATCGTCGGCCATGTCTTGAATCTGATGTTATGTTTGATGAGTGGCTTGGTACATGGTTTACGTTTGAATTTTATCGAATTTTATAACTGGAGCGTTTCCGATGAAGGTTATCCCTTTAAAGCATTTTCCAAAAAAGGAGTCCGTTGATGGCTGAGGTATTAGTGATTTTAGGATGGATCGGTTTATATGCGCCGATGGCCTTGGGTGCGATCGGCAGCATTATTGGTTGTGCGGTTGCAGGCCAAGCCGCGATCGGCGCGATGCTCGATACCGAAACCGGGCACGGTCGCTATGTCGGCGTTTCGGCGATGCCGTCTTCTCAGGTGATTTATGGCATTGTCGTGATGTTTACGCTGAATCGGCCGATTACCGAAGCGAATGCTTCCGGTATTTTTGCCGTTGGCGTCTTGGCCGGATTCGCACTGATGTTCAGTGCGATTTATCAAGGGCAATGCTGCGCCTCGGCGATTCATGCCTCGAAGGCCAAACCCGAGATTTTCGGCTTATCGGTAGCCCCCGCCGCGATCGTCGAAGGCTTTGCCGTCTTTGCATTTATTTTCGCCCTAGTAATTAGCGGCGGAATTCCTCAATCTTAAGAGTCGAGAGTATGAAAGCGGAAAAAGCGGAAGTTGCATCGAGCGGCGTCGAGAAATTGATCGAGCGCTTGAGAGAGGAAGCGATTAATGCCGGACAAGCTAAAGCCGAGGATATCGTCCTTAACGCACAAAAACGAGCCGCTTGGATTGTCGAGGAAGCCGAGCAAGAGGCGCAATTATTGCTTGAAAAAGCACGAGCCGAAGCCGAAGCGCTTAAATCTTCCGGTGTCGATGCGTTGCGCTTGGCGGGGCGGGATGCGTTACTTAAATTACGCGATACTTTGCTCGGTAGCTTTAGTCAGGAGGTCATGCGCGTGGTCGGTAAACAAATGGCCAAATCCGAATTTATCGAGCAATTGATACTGGCATTGGCGGGCCGAGTCCGAGAAAAAACCGGGCTCGATCAAAATTCTAAAATCATTTTTCAATTACCCGAGGATATCGTCGGCGTCGAGGATTTGCGAAGAAACCCGGAGGAGCTTAAGCAAGGAGCCTTATCGCATCTGACCGCCGCGATCGCATCGGATTTGTTGCGCGATGGCGTATCCTTTGAAGTTTCGGATCAAATCAAATCGGGTATCGTAATCAAGCTTGAAGAGAACAACATGGTCATCGATTTTACCGATGAAGCCGTTGCCACTTTGTTTTTGGAGCATTTACAACCGCGTTTTAGAGCGCTCTTGCAAGGCATCGTCAAGTGAGCGGCGAAAATTATAAATATACGCTTTTACTTAGCAGCCTTCCTGTCCATCCGACGGAACTATTCGAGACCCGTCAGCCGCCGATTTCGCGCATTCAGTTGGATAAGCGTTTGGCCTTGCTAGAGACCGAAGATGCCGAAGATTTGGCAAGAATCGAAGCCTTGCTGCATTGGTCGAAAATGAAAGAACTCGATGACGAGGCCGTCGTTAAGCAATGCATGGTCATGTGGCATGCGATCAGGAACCCGTTTCTAAAAGATATCGTCATGTGGCGTTTGGAATTAAGGACTATTTTGACGGCGCTCAGAAGAAGGCGCGACGGCGAGAGTTTAACCTTGGGCGCGCCTTTTGACGGTTTTGGCGAGCGTTTACGCTTTATCAAAAAACATTGGCGTGAATCGGCTTTCGGAATGGATGCCTTATTGCCTTGGGTTAGACAAGCCAGCGAATTGATTGAACAAGATCGGCCGCTGGAGTTGGAAAGACTGATTCTCGAGTTGATTTGGCGGCATTATCAGAGAGTCGGGCAGGGGCATTACTTCGATTTTCCCGCAGTCGTCATTTATGTATTGAAATGGGATGTCATTAACCGTTGGACCCATTACGACAAAGAGCAGGCCGTTTTACGATTTGACGAATTAGTCTCGGCCGGATTAGACGGCGTTTCGATTGAATTTGGATAAATTTCTACGATGAATGAAAGCACATTGACAACGGGTTTGGATCAGGCTTCGGCGAGAGTCGTCTCTGTTCAGGACGATATTGTATCGATCGAATCGGTTGCTGACACGCCGCTGACGAAGAATGAAGTCATTTACATTTTGCCGAGCCGAAGCGAAGCTAAACATAAAGAGCGGCTTAAAGCAGAAATATTGCGTATTTACGGCAATCGTGCCGATGCGCAAGTTTATGAAAACACAACAGGAGTCGGTGTTGGCGATCCGGTTGTGTTGACCAGCGAATTACTGTCGGTCGAACTTGGGCCCGGGCTTTTGGGACAAGTCTATGACGGCTTGCAAAATCCCCTCGATTTATTGGCGACCGAATACGGCTATTTTTTGCCTCGTGGAGTCGATTTGCCTGCGTTGGATCAAAATACCAAGTGGGCATTCACACCGTGCGTACAAGCCGGTGCAAAACTCTATGCCGGTTGTGCGATCGGGGCCGTTCAGGAGCGCCGCTTCAGTCATAAGATCATGGTGCCGTTCGACATCAATGGCGAGATCGAGGTGACTTGGATTCAGGAAGGTAATGTTACGGTCGATGAGGCCGTCGCAAAAATCAAACTGGCCAACGACAAAGAGCGAATCATTACGCTCAAACAGCGATGGCCGATTCGCTTGCCGTTATCGCAACAACTGCTGCGCAATAATGTGGTGCAACGCCAATATCCATCTGACCCCTTAATAACGCATTTACGTTTGATCGATACTTTTTTTCCGATTGCCAGAGGCGGCACCGGCTGTATCCCCGGGCCTTTCGGCGCAGGTAAGACGGTTTTACAGAGTTTGATATCGAGAAATTCGGAGGTCGATATTGTTATCGTGGTCGCTTGCGGGGAGCGAGCCGGCGAGGTCGTCGAGACCATCACCGAATTTCCGATGACCATCGATCCGAAGACCGGCGGATCGTTGATGGACCGCACGATCATTATCTGTAACACTTCGTCGATGCCGGTTGCGGCCAGGGAGGCGTCGATCTACACGGGAATCACGCTCGGTGAATATTATCGGCAAATGGGTTTGAATGTGCTGTTGCTGGCCGACTCGACGTCTCGTTGGGCGCAGGCGATGCGCGAAACGTCGGCGCGGCTCGAGGAGATTCCGGGCGAAGAGGCTTTTCCGGCCTATTTAGACTCGGCGATCAAAAATATTTATGAGCGAGCCGGCGTAATAAAAAACCGTGACGGAGGAACCGGAAGTCTGACGATGATCGGAACCGTTTCGCCGGCCGGCGGTAATTTCGAGGAACCGGTTACGCAATCGACCTTGAGCACGGTCAAGACTTTTTTAGGACTGAGTGCCGACCGGGCCTATAAACGTTTTTATCCGGCTGTCGATCCGTTGCTATCCTGGTCTCGTTATTTAGAGCAGCTTAGGTCTTGGTATGATCGTGAGCTTATTTCAGGGTGGACTGAACGCGTATCCAAAGTTTTAGACTTGCTTGTTCGGGGCGACAGTGTCTATCAAATGATACAAGTCGCCGGCGAGGAA
>SLIO01000150.1 GCA_007135635.1 Methylomicrobium sp.
ACATTCTCGATGAGGACTATCAGGAATCCTATGCGCTGCCGCAAGCCGGGCGCTTCGTCTATACCGGCGCACGTTTGAGTTTTTGACGATCTTCAATGATTGCGACATGACTGTTTCTCATGGCAATTTTTCGGACGCCTTTTGTATTACGAAAGTGCATGATTTTAAGCGGTCGCGGCTATTCGATAGACAAGTGTTGGCGGTGATTCTTTGCCGTGATACCGGTACGAAAGTTTAGGTTTCGGAAGCATCGCGCACGCTTTCGAACAAATCAATATCCCAAGCAACCAAATCGCGGCGAATCGCATCGGCTCGCGGCCGCGGCAGTATGCGCGCAAGATCCTCTCCGGTTATCACGCCGGATAGCGTCTGTCCCGACTTCGTGCGGAGATAATCCAAGGCATGCCAAGCCAGAATTGCAGCGCTAGCCGCGGTTGGATAGGCGATGTAGGTCGCGCCGGCATAGGGCGAGTTCAATAATTCCGGGTAGCGTAAATAGCTCAGGCCTACCGTTTCGATGGCGGTTTGACGTTCGTTACGCACCGTTTCGGATACGCGAATTTCAGCCGCCGCAGCAAAATGCGCTCGCCGAATCGTACCGTTGCGCAAATATTCCTCGATACGCCGAGGCTTGTTCATGCCCGGCAGAATTGCGCGGACCATCGCCTCGATCGTCATTTCCGGTCGGTCCGGCAGACTGCGTTTCGACAATAGATTGAGTTGAAACAGCGCCTTGACCAATTCGACTTCGGAGCCGCCGGTATAGACGCCGATCGATTCGATCTCGGGAAACGAACGGTGCAGGGACAACAACTCTTCCTGATATAGCGGATACTGCCGGCTCGGACTGGCTTCGTGAGGAAAATGATATTCGCGCGCCTCGCTGAACGGATCGAGCACCAACATGCGGCCGTCACGTAAGATTCGCGGGTGTTGCGCCAACTCTTCCAGTGCCACGACCGGCGACCAGGAAAAGACGATTGAATCCGAATTGATATCTTCGAGCAAATAAAGATCGATACTCTCCACTTCGAGATCTTTCCGGTCGGTCGCCAACAGGTCGTGCATCCGGCGGCCGATGAGAAAATTGGTGACGCCCGGCGACACGCCCATGTTGATCAGCGCGGCGATTCCGCGCTCGCGAAGTGCCGTATCGTAAGCATATTGCGCGAAAGTTAGCGTGCGCTCGGTTTTCGCGCCATAAATATCCGAAGCCAGATCCACGGTGTGTGCGCCGATTCGAAGTGCGAGTTCAAGCATGGCCCCGTTGAACTCCGGCAGCGCCGCGTTTACCAACAATGTGGCGCCGGTCAGTTCTTGCTCGTGCGCAGGCTCCAACGCGAAGACCGAGCCAAAATCCGAAAGCTTGATGAAATCGATATGTTCAAACAATTGCTCGGCATGAAAAAGCGCATCCCGGGCCTCATCCGGATTGCGAACATAAACGACAAAACGGATGGCTCCGCCGTCCCGCTCGGCCAATTCCGAAAAACAAATCAGCATTGCCGAACCCACCGCACCGAGTCCGAAGAACACAATTTTAATCGGCGTCATAGTATTCTCGTCCGTTATCACGAGCGGGTGATTCATTTCCATGTTTGAAATCCTGTCGACTAGGCGATTTTGGAGAGCTGAAAGTACTGAAAGCGCAGGCGCTTGTCAAACGCGAGTGAAGGCTTAGCGAACAACGAAACAACGGGGTCAGGTCTTTGATTTATGATTTTTAATGAGGCCACTCACGATAGAGTAATGCAATCAAAATTATGGCCTATTCTTTTCAGGGTATAACCTTCGCCTTGTTTAGACAAACAGTATTCTCTGTCTGAATCCGATTCATAAATGGCTTCCTGGCGGTTTCCGCGGGAAGTCACATGGTATAACGCTACAGAAAAATCAAGTCGAAATGGTCTTGCCATATGGATTCTGCTTTTTATTGTCTTGGTAAAACTGTACCCGAGCATTTATCAAAAACCAAAGACCTGACCCCGATTATGACCCCGATTATGCGATTAATCCTATCGGCCATCGAACAACGCACGCAGTCGATTCAGTTGCTCGTCGGCCCAGCCTTTAGGCTCAGTCAAGGCTAGCCAAGCATCAATATAATGTTTGGCGGCAAAAACATGACCAAATCCAGGCGGCGTCGAACCGACCGCCATGTCGGCGGCCAATTGCAGCATTGTTACGATCGGATACCATCGCAGATGCGGTGAAACGTCAGGTCCTCGTGGCGCTTGCATCCATTCCGGCTCCCGAAAGAATGCATGACTATCGAAAAACGTTATCGGGTCGCTAGCATATTGCAGGTAAGCGATTCTGAAAGATCCCCACGGCGAATTATCATCATTCAATCCATTATATTGATTCATGAATCTGACCACGGCACCGTCGCGAAAGCGAGGTAGCCATACTGGGGAATCAGGATCCCTTTCCTGCGTCACTTTACGCCAGGTTTCGCTACGAAACGGCGGACCGCTCCATAATGCTCCGTTAAAAGGATCTTGAATGATGTCGTACACGTCGAAAGAGCGATCGGAATTTAGCGCACCCAAGCTTAGCCCGTGCAAATAGAGCTTCGGTCGTTTGTTACGAGGCAATTGAGTCCAATAGACATAAACTTTTTGGAACAAAGCCCTGGCCATTTCCGCGCCGTATTCGCCTTCGGTAATCAAGGACAAGGCGCTAGGCAAGTACGAATATTGTGCAGTTACCGTTGCAATGTCGCCTCGATGCAGATATTCGACGGTATCCAGGGCTGCCGGGTCTACCCAACCGGTACCCGTGGGTGTTACCAACAAAAGAACTGAGCGGTCGAACGCTTTGACACGCTTGAGCTCTTGTAACGCCAATTCAGCTCTTTCTTGCGGCGTATCTGCCGCATTCAACCCGACATATATGCGAATGGGCTCAGGCATCGGTTTGCCGAAAAAATCCCTCAACGCTTTCGCTGTCGGCCCTGAAGACATGAATTGTCGACCTTGCCGACCTAAGTCCGACCAAGCAATCAAAGAGGCTTCGCTGCCGGTCTTCATTGGATCGACGGGGCGCTCCAGATCATCTTGAATCAGCGCATCCAATTGCTGATAAGAGTTGTTCGTCGCTCGTAAGAACAAAGAAACAACCACGCCATCGATCACCGACCAGAACAACATTCCTGCCGCCACTATGCCTATTGCATGCGCAACATGGTCGGATAGGTAACGTGCAAGATTTTGGGACAAGTATTGAAAAGTTCGCCGAAACAGGCGAGCAAACATCATCAGCACGACAAAAACAAGCAAGGTCATCAAGGCAATGCCATAAGAAGGCATCGCGCCTTCAGGTTTCATGCCCATCAAGGATCGCAAACCGTCTTGCCATTGTGAGGCTTGCCAAAGAAAACCAATTGCAACGATCAAGCAGACACCCGACGCAACGACTCTGAAAACTCTAGTCGCTTCGCGGCCGGGCAGTGGCAATTCGACGTAATCCCAAAACCAGCGGACGAAAACGCCAAGCGCGTACCCCGCCGTAAAAGATAAGCCGGAAATCGACCCCTGAAATACAAAAGGGCGCGGCACTAAGCTTGGGGTAAGAGAAAATGCGAAAAAAAGCGTCGCCAGCAATAAGCCCGGTATTGAAAAACCGAAACTCAATTTGGTAATAAATTCGTCAATCTTTCGCATATCAATATCTTAAAAAGTAGCAAAGTAGGGGTCAAAGTAAAAGTGGGGGTCAGGTCTTTGATTTGTGATTTTTAATGATTCCACTCACGGTAGAATAATGCAATCCAAAATAATCGCCTATTTCCTTCAGGGTATAACTTCCTCCGGCATAAGCAAAGGCTATCGCCTCATTTCTGTCTTCGAACGTCTCCGCATAAAACGATATAGGCTTTGGTAACGTTCTGCGTTGTGATTTGGGAATTTCATCGAGTTTTTTATCGGCTTCGATCTGGCCTTGCATGGATTGCACAAACTTCTCGTCACCCAAAAATATCTGATTCTGTAATTTATCCCAAGGTGAGGGTTGCCTGCTTCCCTCATTAACAAACTGCGTATAAGCTTCAATGGCTTTCAACTTGGTTTGACCAAAACTAGCCAGCAACCTGTCGGTATTTAACCAATGTGGCCTAATTTGTTCGCCAACTGTTGCGCTGTAGCTACTCCATGGCCATTCTATCGCTGTGTGAACCATTCTCGCACGAACAGGATTCAACACGATATACCTGCTTAGCTCTAGTAGATAGCTGTCTTTATCGACCAGAATTGCTTTATAGCGCCCTTGATAAACGTGGCCAACCCGTTGATGGTTACGATTAAATAGCTGTGTGTAGCGGCCATTGAGTTGACGCATACCTATGGAAAGGTTGGCTTCGGGCGTCTCCAGCAGTAAATGATAATGGTTATTCATCAGACAGTAGGCATAACAGACCCATTGATAGGTTTCACAGACTTCGCCTAAAATAGACAAAAAGTGTTCTCTGTCTGAATTCGATTCATAAATGGCTTCCTGGCGGTTTCCGCGGGAAGTCACATGATATAACGCACCAGAAAATTCAAGTCGAAGCGGTCTTGCCATGTTGATTCTACCTTTTATTGTCTCGGTAAGACTTTAACTTAGTATTTATCATAAATCAAAGACCTGACCCCATTTGCATGACCCCATTTGCACATTTGCATTATGAAAGATGTTAAACACACGCTGCACAAAAGATCGGTGCTAAGTCATGAAAGATTGATCGGCAGGTATATGTCTTTTAATAAAACAGTCCGTCCAGGCAAATTTCGGCTCATGGACTCTTTCCGTTACTTGGCGATTTTCGTATCTGTCGACTGTTCTATTGCGATACCAAAAAGTTTCGGCAAGCACTTAGATTGGTTCGTTCCAGCGCCATGAGCGGTGTGTTTATTTGTTATCGCCGCGATGACCGGCCCGGTTTCGCCGCCCGGCTGGCCGAGGGCCTTGAGCGCGTATTCGGTGCCAAAAGGGTATTCCGCGATGTCGAGGACATCGCGCCGGGAACGGATTTTGAGGCAGTTATCGTCGAACGGCTACGTGAAGTGGATGTGGTGCTGGCGGTGATCGGACCAGGCTGGCTCAACTCCGGTTACGAGGGAAGGCGGCGCCTTGATGACCCCGATGATTTCGTAAGGATGGAACTTATTACTGCCCTGGAAGCGGGAAAACCGGTTTGGCCGGTGCTGGTCGGAGGCGCCTCCTTACCGCTTGCGGATACGCTGCCTGAAGACTTGCAGCCTTTGGTACGGCGCCAAGCTATCGTGCTCAGTGATACCGGTTGGCGCGACGATGTCGCGCGCCTAATACATGCTTTGCGGCCTCTAGTGAAAGTGCCGGCCGGAAGGCGGCGATTTTTATTGGCACTCGGCGGTGTTTCGGCACTGGCCGTCATCGCAATCGTGTGGCGGACGATTGGCCTGCAACGGTCTACTATGAACTTTGAACTTGTTGGTAAATGGCAGGCTCAGGTGGTTTACGGTTGGGGGGATCGCTACACGGAATACATCGAGTTCAATGTCGTCGGCAGAGCTATTCATGGGACGGCGAGCTTTCTTGGTGTGCCGCGTATCATTGAGGAGGGCGCCATAGCCGACAACGGTAACATCTTCTTCGTGACTCGGAGCGAGGCTGAAGCCGGCGGCGAACGCCGGCGACTCACCCATCGCTATCGAGGAAGCTTTGAGGGCGGTCGTCTGCTGCTGATACTGGAGAGTATTAACGGTTTCGGCGCATACTACCCGGTAAAAATAGAAGCTGAGCGCCAATAGGCGGCCACCGGTTTACAGCAAATAGCAGGGTCGTAGAACTAAAACATCGGCCATAATTTCATTTATTCCGATTCCGATTGTTATTATTGATCGGCTTGTTCCTTTTTTTTCACAATGATTATGCAAACTCATAAGCACTCAACGACCAATAAAACATTGTTCATCGGCTTGATCACTACGCTAGCGGGGATCGGTTTGGCTGTCTATTTTTTCATCGACCGGGAAGTTTTTGACCCTGCACAAGAAGTCGCGCCCGAAACGATTAGTCGCTTTTCGAAACCGGATCCTTCCGCCGCTTTGAAAGGATTGTTCGGTAGCGAATTTTCGGGCGAACCGATTAAAACCAAATCCGGGGAACGGGTCGGCTTTTGGTTCGAGCAAAGTTTCGCGATCGACGGTCATGATTATCATGTGATATTCAGCAAGGGGCAGAAACTCGACGCGGAAACGGGTGCGCCGCTGGATAGTCATGTGCAAGGCGTCAAGGTCGGGGCGGTAACTTACCGGTTAGATTCGGACGGCTGGCGCGCAATCGGCAAGCAAACCGGAATCGGGGAAATCGGTTCCTGGGGCGAAGCGCCCGATATTAAACAGGCGGAAATTCTGATTTTATCGCCGGAACGGATCGCTTTCATGCTCGACTTCGGCTACGGCATGGGTGGTTATTTCGATGACGGCAAGGTGCTGTTCGGCTTCGACGGTACGAGTTGGGTCGATTTAGGTTTTGTGCAGACCGGAGGCAATAATGCCGGGGCCTGCGACGATGAACCGCTGCCTTCCGGGATTACAATTCCCTGTTGGGCTTATACCGGCGATATTTCAGTATTAGCAGACATTCATCGCGGCTATCCGGATTTATTGGTCACGCGAACCGGCACGCGAAGCGGCGACGAGCAGCACCCGGTTAAAGCGGTCGAAAACACAGTGTACCGTTTTGACGGCAATAAATATGCGGATACGGGTAGCGAATGAGCTTAACGAAATTTTTACCGAAGGTGTCGAGGATACTCATGCTGTTCGCTTGTGGACGCAACGGGAATAAACTTGGCACGCTCGAGCGAAATGAGCGGGTTTTTTAGTAAAAATAAGAACTTTCATGTTTAAGAGAAAAACATTCAGCTAAATTGATTAGACTCTGGGTGCCGAAACATAGACAAGGCAGGTTGCGAAATAAGAAAAATAAAAAAGGCGATTTGAGTTATTGTTCAAAAGAATAATAATTCTTTATTCCGGTCCTGAACCTATTCCTGCTATTCGGCGAAGCACTATACGATCAATTAGCAGGAACTGGTCTGCGTCAATTGATTAGTCTTCGTGCAAAGGTCCCGCAACCCATGAAAATGTCTTAAATTTTTTCCAGCCACCGTAAGGACAAGAGTCGTTTCCTCGATGCCGCACTGGACATCAGGAATGCCCCGAGCTCATTCATTTCGTCGGAGTTAAGGGGCTAAAAAGATTGCATTATTTATTCAAAAGCAGCCTATTTTTAATAAAAAATGAAATATCACAACCAAACAGAAAAAAACATACACACCTAAAATCGTCATCGTGCAGGCCTTCGAGTCTCACGGAACCAACTCCGGTATTGTTCCATTTTCGCGCGCTGATCTTTCGGCGCCTGACGGTGGCAGGTTGAATATTC
>SLIO01000086.1 GCA_007135635.1 Methylomicrobium sp.
CTCGGCAATTGCTGAGTTACAGGGACGTAACGAATGCAGAAAATGCAGGAGCATTTTTCTGCCCTGCATCGCCTAAAGCGCCTACTGTTGGTGCCCTAATACACGCCATCCATGGCGCTCGCAAAGGCTTTGACAGCAGGGATGCTGTCAAAGAGCCTAAATGGACATATTTACGGCGTCCTTTGACGGGGGCACCCCGGCGCCGAAATTTAATTAGCAAAGGGTATACTCAAATCGTCACCAATAGCTTCGATTGCAACAGTCAGTGCCCTGACAACCGTTTCTTCGGCCATGCTTGGCAGTCCGGCACGTTTTTTATTGGCAACTTGTTCCGGCAGATAGGGGACATGAATAAAACCCACTCTTATCGGTAGATTGTGGCTTTTAACATAGTGAAGCGTTGAATAAAAAAGCTCGTTGCAGACAAAGGCTCCCGCTGAATTAGAAAGGTGCGCTGAAATACCTTCTATTTCGATCTGTTTAGCCATATTTTCAAACGGTATTGAAGCCGGGTAGTGAGCAGGACCGTCAATGGCAATCAATGCGTTCTTAGGTTGATTACCTTCGTTATCCTGTTTTCTGGCATCAATACGATTTTTGGCTAAACATTCGACACGGATGGCATTGCTGCCGCCGGCTTGACCTACTCCAATTACGACAGCGGGTTGATGCCGCTCAATATGACTTTGCACGATCGTAAACGCTGCTTCGAACACAGTCGGAATTTCGTGGGTAATGACTTCAAATCCACCGATGATGGCACCGTTTAAATGCCGAACGGCTTTCCATGAAGGATTAACGGTTTCTCCTGCAAAAGGATCGAAGCCTGTTATTAATAACTTAGCCATGGCAAATCAAAATTCGGTGCTGGGCTTTCCCATTAAAGGACCAGCACTTAAACATATCAGCCTATAAGGTGCTAGGTGAATACGTCCTTGTGTACTCTTGGCTTGTATTCATGCAGTTAAAACCTAAGCCGATCATCCAACCCAATGAGAACAAATGGTGCGCGATGCGCACCCTACAAGATTAAGCTTACTCTTCCCAAGCCCGACCGTCGCGCGCCAGCAATGCGACCGACGCGACCGGCCCCCAACTTCCAGCGGAATAAGGCTTAGGCGCGGTTTTTCTATGCGCCCAGGCATCTTGTATCGAATCGACCCAAGCCCAAGCCTGCTCGATTTCCTTCCTGCTCAAGAATAAGGTCGGATCGCCGCGCATCGCTTCGAGAATCAGCCGCTCGTAACCGCCGAAAAATGGGCTGTTTTTGAACGTTTCAGAAAAGCTCAAATCCAGTTTATTCTGTTGTAACGTGATACTACCTCCGATACCTGGCACCTTATTCAACATTTCGATTTCGACGCCTTCCTTCGGTTGTAAATGAATGATCAATTTATTCGGCGGCAGTTCGCGGTAACTGTCTTTGAAAATATTATGCGGCAATCGTTTGAAATAAACGACGATCTCGGTGCGTTTGTTTTGCATGCGCTTGCCGGTACGTAAATAAATCGGCACGCCGGCCCAGCGCCAATTATCGATATCGACACGCACCGCGACGAAGCTTTCGGTGGTACTTTCCTTATTGGCACCTTCCTCCTCGGTATAGCCCGGCACGGCTTGGCCTTTCATGTAACCGGCGGTATATTGCCCACGCACCGTCACTTCTTCGACATTGTCGGCGGTAATCGGACGCAAGGCTTTCAGTACTTTGATTTTTTCGCTATGAATGCTCTCGGCTTCTAGCGACGCAGGCGGTTCCATGGCGATAAAGGTCAGTATCTGCAATAAATGATTTTGCAGCATATCCCGTAGTTGTCCGGTTTTATCGAAATACTCCCAACGGCCCTCGATTCCGACTTCCTCGCCAACGGTAATTTGAATGTGGTCGATGGTATTGTGATTCCAATTAGTCGTGAAGATCGAATTGGCAAATCGTAAGGCCAAAAGATTAAGAACCGTTTCCTTGCCTAAATAATGATCGATACGGAATACCTGATCCTCGTTAAACACTTCAGCAACAGCATCGTTGATTTCCTGATTAGATTTCAGATCGTTGCCGATTGGTTTTTCCATGACCACACGCGATTCCCGGGTCAAAACTTTCGCTTTATCGAGTCCCTGGCAAATATTTTTGAACAAAAACGGCGCAACGGCTAAATAATTGACCAGCACTCTGGATTTGGAATCGATGACCGCATTCAATTGTTTATATTGATCGAGCTGAGTTAGATCGATCATTAGATATTTCAGTCGAGCCGAGTAACGCTGCCAGACTTCATCGTCGATCGACTCGTTAAGATATGATTGCAGGCTTTTCCGGGCGACTTTAACAAAACCGCCCTCTTCGAGAACATGCCGGTCAATACCGATGATACGAGTCTCGGGCTCGATCAATTCGGATTTTTCGAGCCGGTACAACGAAATTAGCAATTTACGCGTCGATAAATCGCCTAACGCGCCATAAATGACCAAGTCGCAAGGTTTGTATTTTTGATTTGATTTCATTGAATTTGATAAAGAATAAACCGATTTTCGGCTACTTAATTAGATTTGAAAAAGTGAAAGAAAAACGGAACCGCTTCCATAGGTTAATTAATCTTTCCATTTGATATTGCAACCGATGCTCGGAATTTGCTGCGGATCGATTGGTTTATTCACCAATAAGTTATCCAATGCCGCGCGTAAATCGCAACCGGTCAGTGGCACTTCGTTTTTAGGCGTCGAACCGTCCAACCGACCCCGGTAAACACAAGACAAGGCCGCATCGAATACATAGATATCCGGCGTACAGGCGGCTTGATAAGCTTTCGCAACAGACTGGCTTTCGTCGTAAAGATAAGCGGCAAAAGGATTGCCCCATTCAAGCATCATCGCTTGCATTTTATCCGGCGCGTCCTGAGGATAATTGACGATATCATTAGCACTGATTGCAATCGTGCTAATCCCTTGTTGCACATATTGGTTGGCAATCGCTATCAATTGCTCTTTGACATGCAGTACATAAGGGCAGTGATTACACATAAAGATAATCATAGTCCCTTTTTCTCCCTTCAATTCCTGAAGTGTTTTAGTCGTTCCGGTCACGGTATCGGTTAATTCGAAATCCGGCGCAGGGGTTCCCAAAGGCATCATGTTGGATTCGGTTGCAGCCATTCTATACTCTCCTATGTCGTGAATATTCTTTAACCATGTCAAAAACTGAATTATAAAGCCTTAGCTTAAGCATGGATAGCTAGGCCGCTTTGCAAATGATAGGTTTTACTTTATAAACCCATTAGTCGGCACAGTTAAGTTGTCTATGAAATATCAGGTCCAATCGGTTTTTTACACGCTTCCCAGTAAAGAATCGTTAAACTTTGTTAGGTACGGGATATGCCTGTCGAGGAATGCGGATTTTGCATTACGCCATGGATGGCGTGTATTAGGGACCAACAGTAGACGCTTTAGGCGATGCAGGGCAGAAAAATGCTCCTGCATTTTTCTGCATTCATTACATCTATGTAACTCAGCAATTGCCGATGAGCAAAAATCTGCAAGCGCCATGGATGGCGTGAATGCAGATTTTGCAGGAGCAAAAATCTGCCCTACCGCCGACATCCTCGCCAAACATACCCCGTATCTCTCAATAATTAGACGTTTTTTTTCTATTAATTAAGAAGTCGCATCAATCAAATTACTACCATCTATGGATAACTGACAATGTTTGATGCTATCTTGGCAGACGACAATTTTATCCCTATCTGAAAAAATGACAGCAACCATGGACTATGACCCAAACGAAACAATATGCCAAGATTGCAGGCTAGTCGAGTTATGTCTTCCTTACGGATTACCAAAAAATGAATTAAAACAGTTCGAGACGATGGTAAAAAGCAAACCACCAATATTATCCGATCAATATCTCTATCGACAGGACGATGAATGTCGTAGCTTATACGTTGTTAAAACGGGGTCGTTCAGAAGTTTTATATCCAGCACGGATGGCGCCGAACAAACAATTGGGTTTTATTTACCCGGGGAATTAATGGGGTTTGACGCTTTTCAACATGGACGCTTTACAAGCTCGAGCGTAGCGCTTGAAACGAGCAAGGTATGCGAATTGCCATTATCTCAGCTTAATGAATTATGCAGGTTGATTCCTAGTTTGCAAGCTCAAATGCTGCGCGTTTTAGGCAAGGAAATCGTGTCCGATCATAATCAGATTTTGTTATTAGGTCATCGTACCGCCAAAGAAAAAATGGCGATTTTTTTATTAAGGTTATCGCACCGGTACAATGCTTTAGGGTTTTCGAAAACCGAATTCAATTTGACGATGAAACGGCAAGATATCGCCAATTTTTTGGGAATCACTAACGAAACGGTTAGCCGCTTACTTACCGAACTACATCAACAAGGAATCATTACCATCAATCGACGCAACATCAAAATTAACAACATGAACGCTTTAAAAGTTCTCGTCGAAGATTGTTATTGAGCCGAAGCTGCCTCATAACACGCTAAAGCGTAGCGGCAACCTTGGCTCAACTCGCAACAGAAAGTGCTTATTTCAACATCATTTGCGCTGAATTTGCAGAGTCGGCAGGCCTGCTAGGACCTTGACCGGATTCGCCGCAAGCGGCTAAAGCTGAAACTGCAATAATGGCTAAAAACAAATGGCTAATAATTTTCATAATGAACTTTTCTCAATTGTGAGTTTAAACGTATTGTTTCATTGCTTAATCGAATTGATCGATTAATAAAACTTAACACCCCTTAAGGGATAGTGCATTATCACATTAATAGTTAATCGCTTGTTGATATAGATCAATAGTTAACCGATTTGTCGGTAAACTTCTGAAATAACTTATGTCTCAATGGCCAAGAATAATGTCAATGCGTTTCTACTAACAGTGTAAGCCTTAGTAGATGCCGGTTATGTCTGGCAAGTCACCCTGTTATAACAAGTACTTTCATCCTAAAAAGAGCAGTCGGCATGTGTTGTTGACCGTTCGTGCTGAGCAAAGTAAGCGCCCTTCGGTCGCATGGCGTTACCAGGAAACAGTCGCTGTTTGACGTAATTTTTGGTATTTTTTATATATACGCAAGTTATTGATTTTACATATACAAAAAAGCTGTTTCTTGAGAGCAAAGTCGAAGCATGAAGAGTTTGCAACACTTTAGCTGTAAGTATTCAGTCCCCCTCTCTGAAAAAGAGGGGCTAGGGGAGATTGTTTAAAATAAATCCCCCTTTTTCAAAAGGGGAGGCCAATAACTACGCCTGAATTGCGGTAATTTGCCAACGGGGTCTGAATACTTACGTTTAGCTGGCTTGGTGAAGCCTCAAATGCTCTTTTTAGATTCATATTCACGTTCGTGAACCCAGCCATAACAAATGTCGTAACTATGGACTATATCATTGAATATGATCATCTATTTTTTCAGTGTTATGCTCTATAAATGTTAAGGCTGAGTTCGTCTAATTCGTTACAGGCGAATTTAAAGCAAATAAGCAGGAATATTTTGAACATTTGGCCAAAATGATTATCTTAAAGAATAAATAGATGAACATATGAGCAATTATTGATATGATTATTTCACCTGAACTAGCCGCTAAGGACTGCTGCGATGAGCAAGAAACGCACCCTGACTTGTTGGCCAAAGCCATACCGGACTTGCCTGACGAGAACGAAGCTAGTCGATTAGCCGACTTATTTAAAGCTTTAGCCGATCCCACGCGTGTACGGATCATTGCCGCACTGCTACACACCGAGTTATGTGTGGACGATTTGGCCAATTTATTGGATATGAGCCAATCGGCTATTTCTCACCAGCTGCGATTGCTGCGCAATCTGCACCTGGTACAGTTCCGTCGATCAGGAAAGCATGCTTTCTATCGACTGGTTGACGACCATGTTCGCGACTTGTTTAAACGTAGCCGAGAACATTTGGATTGTTAAAATCAAGGCGTTATCGCCCTTTATCTTTAGGAGATTCCTCCATGAAACATCACATTCACACCACACACAACCACGTTCACAGTGAACATTGCGGTCATTTGCGTATCGAACATGACGGTCATGTGGATTATTTACATGACGGCCATTTACATCATGCACATCAAGACCATTACGACGAACACGTCATTGCTGTAACAGAAACCAACCCGGCAGCTTGTGCGCCGTTAGACTGCGCTTGCGGTCATGAAGGTTGCGGGCACGCAGCCGTTCCGCATGGCGATCATATCGATTATATTGTCAATGGCCGTTTACATCACCCTCATGGCGATCACTGCGATGATCACGGCCCCGTGACAATAATTAACTGACGGAAACAGAGACCAACGACCCCTTCAGAGTCCTAAATCACGTTCAACAGATTCGGTACCTAAACCACATAGAATTACTCCCTTTTGACCGAAAAAACGTTTAAGAACGAAAAGGTGTGGGGTATGCCTAGCGAGGATGTCGGCAGCAGGGATGCTGCCGTCAAGCCCCCAGAAAGGGTTCACAGCGTTCCTCGATAGGCATAAAAAATTGAACTACTATTCAGTAAGAAGGGAGTAATAACAATTCGTTAATTGTTATGTACTAGGTTCACAACATCCCTGCTACTTAGGATATGGTCAAAAATAACTTTACTATGCTAAACCCCTCTCCCCGGCCATATCCCTGAGAGAGGGAGAAAAATGCGGAAGTTATTTTTACGGAATCCTTAACAATGGCCGAAGAGCAAATAGCCACCCATTTAGGTAACGCCGATACCGGACAAAAGAGCGCACCGATATCGTATACAGTGTTAATCCCATTATTTTTTCCATAAACCCATGCCGCATTTACTATTTTCACTCAGAGGGGTACCGGAAGACGAAGCCGAGGAAGTTCGCGAACTACTAACCGAACATTCGATCGACTTTTATGAAACGTCGGCAGGCAATTGGGGCATTTCGATGCCGGCTTTATGGCTTAATGATCAATCTCAACTCCAACAAGCTCAAATCCTACTGCATCAATATCAAAAACAGCGGGCGCTAACTCAACGAGCATTGTACGAACAACTTAAAAAAGAAGGCAAAGCGCCAACACTTTTAGGCAATCTTAAACATAACGCTATACGCTTGCTGGTTTATCTTGCCGCTATCGCATTGGTTCTTTATGCATCTATCAAGCTGATATTCGAATTTGGCTTTAAAGTTCCTTAATCGCGGGCTATTGGGCATTCACCCGAACTATAGAAACATCACCATTTCTGAAGGCTCAACAAGGATTTAATCCGGGGCCGAAATTTGATTAGAAAAATGGCTTATTATTACTGTGAAAGTTCGTAGATATAGACCCTTTATCTAATTTTTCGATATACGGCGCTCGACAGAGCAAATGCCGGTTCCGGAGAGGGTGCGGTTGCTCGACCGACAGGCGTCGGCGGC
>SLIO01000409.1 GCA_007135635.1 Methylomicrobium sp.
ATTCGCTTAACCACCGGGCACAATTCGTGTTGCTCGGCTCCAGTCCCGAGCGGGATATCAATGGCTATTTCTGGGAATTGAAACGGCATTTAAACGACAGTCCGGATTGCCATATCGAAGTCGGTTTCGACGAAGGGTTGGCGCACTTGATTTATGCTGGTGCGGATATGATTGTCGTGCCTAGTCTGTTCGAACCCTGTGGTTTAACTCAGTTGATTGCGATGAAATACGGCACGGTTCCGATTGTTCGCGAGGTCGGCGGATTGGCCGATACGGTATTCGATAAGGACCATGCTCATCACAAAGCCTTGCACGAGCGAAACGGCTATGTTTTCAGAGATTACAATAATGATGGTCTTGAGTCCGCGTTATCGCGTGCGATCGATTGCTATTATCAGTTCCCGGACCATTTTAGGGAGTTGATGAAAAACGCGATGCGTTACGATTACTCCTGGAAATATCCGGGTCAACATTACCTGAACATCTATGATTATATTCGTAACAAATAACGAGGCCAATTGATGAGGATGTACAACTTGTTTCCCCTATTGGCAGGTCACTTCGGGCAGTGGGATGCCCATTTGGAAAGGGCCGCAGCGATGAAGTTCGATTGGGTTTTCGTTAACCCGTTACAAAAAACCGGGGCATCTGGTAGTCTGTATTCGATTGCCGATTATTTTCAATTAAATCCCCTGTTGGTCGATCCGAAATCTAAAAAGACCGCCGAGCAACAATTGAAGACATTGATTCAAGAGGCTGAGCAAAAATACCAAATCCGCTTTATGACCGATCTGGTGTTGAATCATTGTGCGATCGACTCGCCCTTGTTGAAGCAACACCCGGAATGGTTCGTTCGCGAACACGGCCAGGTTCAGAGTCCTTTTTGTATTGAAGATGGCGGTCACAAAGTTGTATGGGAAGACCTAGCACAATTCGATCATAGCCGCAGTAAGGAGAATGGGCTTTATGCTTATTTTCGTAAAATCATCGAGTCATACATCGATCTGGGTTTTAAAGGGTTTCGTTGTGATGCCGCCTATCAATTATCGCCCGAACTTTGGCGGCAATTGATTACGGATACGAAACAAAAACATCCCGATGTGCTGTTTACCGCTGAAACGCTAGGCTGCAGCGCCGAGCGTACCAAGCAAACCGCGCAAGCCGGATTTGATTATATTTTCAATAGTTCCAAATGGTGGGATTTCGAAAGTCCTTGGTTACCGGAACAGTATCAATTATTGCGCCAAGCCGCCCCGTCTATTAGTTTTCCCGAAAGCCACGATACACCGCGTTTATTTGCGGAAAGCAACGGCAATACCGAAGTCCTGAAGCAGCGTTATTTGTTTTCTGCGGTGTTCAGCAGCGGCGTGATGATGCCGATGGGTTACGAATATGGTTTTAGTAAACCGCTGCATGTGGTGCATACGCGTCCCGATGACTGGGAAAATACCGAGGTGGATTTGACCGAGTTTATTACTCAAGTCAACACCGTGAAAGCCAATTACCCTGTATTTCAGGAAGAGGGGCCTTTTAACTTGATTGGTTATCCGCAGTCGCCGATACTCTTTTTCTGGAAAGCCAGCCAATCCGGGCAACAGGAAGCTTTGATTCTCTTGAATAAGGACCCTTGGCAACGTCATGAGTTTTCGACGCCCGATCTCTATCAATATGTTCAGTCGCGCGCGCCGTTTACCGATCTTTCGCCGGAGTACCCGCTAGCGTATGTGCCGAGCCCCTATCATTTTGACTTATTGCCGGGTATGGTGCGGGTGATGGTTACGACACAGTAACGTTCATGAAGGCCAGGCCATCGCCCCGGCAAATGAAAGTGCGAGCCGTGGTGGGTGCGGTCACTCGCCCGACAGGACGCCGTGAATACGTCCATGTAGGCACGACGGTGGCTATCCCTGCCGCCGACGCCTGTCGGTCGAGCAACCGCACCCTCCTCGGAACCGGCATTATTTTTCATATCGAAAAATTAGATAAGGAGTCCGAATCCACGAACTTTCACAGTAACGGTTTGACCAAAATTCAAATTTTACAACTACAGGTGCCAGAGTAACGACGCCGAATCGATGCTAAAACCAGGATAGCACATTAGAACAGGAGAGCGGGAACCGGGCTTGTTGAGGCAAGCTGAGCTATCCCCACCCGAATGATAAATTCGCGGGCTTCCCGTAAAAGCAGATGAGTAAAACAAAACTGTCCACAGAATTACAGTGTCTTATTGACGCAAAAAGCAGTGATCCCTTTGCTGTTTTAGGTCGCCATCCCAAGGATGACAAGCAGGTTGTGGTCCGAGCTTTTTTGCCCCATGCCGAAACTGTGGCCTTGGCTGAAGGAAACGTGCCACTGACTCGAATCGAGGGTACTGCTCTTTTCGAATGGCATGGCTTAGCATCGCAAGTTCCTTCGTGCTACCGGCTGATTTGGCGCGACCAAGACCATTACGAGCACATTGGCTACGATCCTTATTGCTATGCGCCGCAATTATCGGATTACGATTTACATTTATTCAGTGAAGGTAAACATTGGCATGCTTACCGTCTGCTGGGCGCACGCGTGCATGAGGTCGAAAATGTCGCCGGTGTACTGTTTTCGGTGTGGGCGCCCAATGCGTCACGAGTCAGCGTGGTCGGCGATTTTAACCGTTGGGACGGTCGGTGCCATCAAATGCGGGTGCGTGGCAATGGTGTTTGGGAGCTTTTTATTCCTGGTTTGGAACCCGGGTTGGTTTACAAGTACGAAATTCGCGCTAAAAACGGTGATATTTTATTAAAAACAGATCCTTATGGTCGATTTTTTGAGATTCGTCCAAGCACAGCCAGCATTGTAACGGCAACCGATAAGTTCAATTGGCATGACCAAAAATGGCTGAAACAACGTGAGAAGTTCGATTGGCAGCATAAACCGATTAGCATTTACGAGGTGCATTTGGGGTCTTGGCAGCGAGGTTCTGAAGGTGAATTGCTCAATTACCGACAATTGGCCGTAGCTCTCGTGGAGTATGCCAAAACCTTGGGCTTTACCCATCTTGAGTTGTTGCCGGTTACCGAACATCCCTATGATAAATCGTGGGGGTACCAAACGACTGGATACTATGCGCCAACCAGTCGTTTCGGAAGTCCCGAAGATTTTCGCTGGTTTGTCGATTATTGTCATCAGCACGAGATTGGTGTCATTCTCGATTGGGTTCCGGCACATTTTCCAAAAGATGCTCATGCGCTTGCCTGGTTCGACGGCACATCGCTTTACGAGCATGAAGATCCAAGGCTCGGCGAACATCGTGATTGGTCGACATTAATCTTTAATTTCGGCCGTTATGAAGTGAAGAACTTTTTGATCTCGAGTGCGCTATTCTGGCTCGAGGAATATCATATAGACGGTCTGCGAGTCGATGCGGTAGCGTCAATGTTATATCTCGATTATTCACGTGAGGAAGGTGAATGGGTGCCTAACAAATACGGCGGGCGTGAAAATTTGGAGGCCATCGACTTTTTAAGATCATTGAACGAAATTACCCATCAGCAAGTCCCTGGCGTGTTAATCATGGCCGAAGAGTCGACCGCTTGGCCGCAGGTCACTAAGCCCCCTTATGTCGGTGGGTTGGGCTTTGATTTGAAATGGAATATGGGCTGGATGAACGATACGTTGCGCTACATGGAAAAAGAGTCGATCTATCGCCAATACCATCAGGGAGAATTAACCTTCAGTTTGATTTACGCCTTTACGGAAAATTTTCTGTTGCCGTTTTCTCACGATGAAGTGGTTCATGGCAAGCAATCGATGTTATATAAAATGCCCGGCGATGAGTGGCAGCGCTTTGCTAATTTACGTTTGGTGTATTTTTATATGTTTACCCATCCCGGCAAGAAGTTGCTATTTATGGGCTGCGAATTCGGTCAAGGGCGTGAATGGGATAGTAGTCAAGTGCTTGACTGGTATGTGTTAGCCTATCCTTTACACCAAGGTTTACAGCATCTTGTTAAGACGTTGAATCACACCTACCAAAAAGAAACGGCTTTACATGCTGTTGACTTTACCGATGCGGGATTTGAGTGGATCGACTGCCATGATGCCCATAATTCGGTGCTGATTTTTATACGCAAGGATCCGGAGACAGGCACGTTTCTAATTGTGGCAATGAACTTTACTCCGGTGCCTCGCGAGTATTATCACATTGGCGTGCCGGCAGCCGGGCGTTACGATGAAATCCTTAATTCCGATGCGCAGGAATTCGGCGGCAGCGGGGTGATTAATTCACCGGACGGCCTGTGGACCCAGGAACAAGCCTGGATGAACCGACCTCACTCGCTCTATATCACCTTGCCGCCTTTAGGTGGGGTTGTATTAAAGCACAGTCAAGGAGCGAACAGCGGACAAACTGCATTAGCTTCGCCTAAGAACCTATCCTGATAGCCAAGCAAAACCAGGCTAAATTTCAGGTTTTTTAGTCTGGCTGATCTTTAGTCTGATCAGCTTTGGTCGCACAAAACCATAACAAACTCAGTGCTTGTTATGGTTTTGTCATATCCAGATGTAACAATAGTTGGTAAGTTCGTTTGCTCTCTATCTGCTGTCAGTTGTTTATCAATCCGCGTATCATTTAACAGACGCTTTTTTATTATGTTTGATTTCGACCCGACATATGGCTATTCCTTAGAGCAATTGCTTCGTGTAGAGCCGCCTGCTGAGCCGGAAAATTTCGCTTCATTTTGGTGGCAGCGTTATAGCAAAGCTTTGCAAGAGGACCCCTGTCAATTGCTCGAACGCAATGCAATGGAACACCCAGAATTCGAGTGTTACGATCTTCATTATCGTTCAACAGACGGTTTCGAGATCGGTGGCTGGGCCATCGTACCCAAACATCGATCGGTGCAGCGCGGCGTCATCGTTGGGCACGGTTATGGCGGTCGCGATGGCCCTGATTTTAATATACCCATCGCTGATGCGGCTTATCTGTTTCCTTGTTTTAGAGGGCTTTCCAGAAGTCGACGTTGGCCGATTTCAGATAACCCAGCTTATCATGTCTTACATGATATTGATCGACCAGAACACTATATTTTGGGCGGTTGCGTTGAAGATGTTTGGCTTGCCGTTTCTGCAATGTTATTACAGTTTCCGCAGACAACGGGTCATATAGCTTATTGGGGTTCAAGTTTTGGTGGTGGGATCGGAGCCTTGGCTTTGCCGTGGGATGCGCGGATTCAACGCGCTCATTTGCATGTACCGAGCTTCGGGCATCATCCTCTCCGATTACGCTTGCCGTCTTTGGGGAGCGCCTCAGCCGTTCAGTTGTATCAACGCTTTCACGGATCTATACAAGCAACTTTGAGTTATTACGACGCAGCGGTCGCTGCCTGCCATATTGAAATACCTGTGCATGTTGCGGCGGCTCTAGCCGATCCGGTGGTTGCTCCTCCCGGTCAATTTAGCATTTACAACGCATTACCCAGGGAAAAGCGGCTTTTTGTGCTAGATTGGGGGCATTCGGAATATCCCACTCAAGCGGAACAGGAAGTGGATTTAAACGAGGAATTACAGGAATTTTTCGGAACATTATGAATCGCGAATATCATAAATGGCATAGTCCACGATTGTCTTGCGAAATTGAGTTACTAGTGTTTGGGCATGGTGGTGCCAAGGTTTTGGTATTTCCGACACGGGATGGGCGGTTCTACGAGTATGAAAACTTGGGAATTGTAGAGGCCTTAACGCATAAAATTCTTACCGGTCACTTGCAACTGTATTGTGTCGATAGTATTGACCGAGAAACGTTTTATTGTTGGTGGAGAGATCCAGCCGAGCGGATTCAGCGTCACATGCAGTTTGAGGAATATATACTCAATGAAGTTCTGCCTTTCATGGCTTTTAAGAATTCGCATGACTGTACCATAGTGCATGGGTGTAGTCTTGGCGCATTTCATGCCACCAATATGGCGTTTCGTCACCCGCATCTATTTCAAAAGCTGTGCGCTTTTTCAGGTCGTTACGATTTAACGCTGCATGTGGAGTATTTTCATAATTTGTTCGACGGCTATTACGACGAAAATATTTATTACCATACTCCAACTCATTATCTGCCGGAACTCGAATGCGAATGGCGTTTAAGGCATCTTCGCAACATGGATATTGTGTTTACGATCGGTAAAGAGGACCCGTTTTTGGCCAATAACCATCATCTCAGTGAATTATTGCAATCCAAAGGGATACCACACGTAATGCATGAATGGGGTGGACGTGCCCATCGCGCTAGCTACTGGCGCAAAATGGCGCCCTTGTATTTGTAGCGGCATTATCTTATTAGCGCTTGCTAGACATTTTTTAAGAGCCGCTTGTAATAAAGGCCGTATTCATTGAAAATCTCCCAGCGAATCTTAGACTGAATAGTCGTTAATTCGCTGTAAAATTGATATTAATGTTTGATTTTTAAGATTAGTCGTCGTCTTTATGATTTTGGCGTTTTGGAATCGGCAATAATGGGACTTGATATCCTGCGATAATTTTTTGAATGTCATCGAAGTGTTCATCAATGAGCCGGTTGAGCATTTCTTTGCGTAGCTTGTCGCCATATCGTACCCCCATCGCTATCGAAAAGTCGAATCTCATACCGGGCGATGAGCTCATTGGAATGGCTGTGTAGCTTTTCGGAGGGCTTTGAGAAATGACATGGCCGGCTGTTGGCCCCCAGAGTATGGCCATATCAATTTTCCCTGCTTTTAGATCCTTATCTATCTGTATTGCGACATTATTTTCGCTATCGCCGGTCATTGTTTGGTAAGGCACGCCTTGATCGATTAAGCCCATTTTTTGCAGCCAAGCCGTACCGGGGCCTCTGTCGAACATTGCGATGCGTAACGATTCTTGGCGCTGGAGAGGTAAATCGTTCAGCTGCTCCGCCGATTCGATATCGTCCCAACCGCGATTTTTGGCGATCAGCAAGATATAAGTCGAATGATAATAGGGTTTGGTTGTCAACGTTCGATCGTAACCGGACGGGACGCCAATGACGATGTCGCATTTGTATTCGTCCTCGGAGTCGCCGATCGTTGCGGTCAGTGTGTTGCGGATAAAGCCCATACGGTTAGGAAACCAGGTATATTCGAGTTTTTGCTCCAATGCCTTGGCAAATAATTCGGCTATTTTGTTTTCAAAGCCATCGCCGTTTTTAGTGGAATACGGCGGATCCAAAGGGTCGGCGCATACTCTGAATTTTTCCTCGGCATTCGCTGGGGAAGCTATGGCGGCTAATAACAAACCGCTGAAAAATAAAGTCCTGAGAGTCATTCTTTCTCCTGGTGAGTTCGGTAACTAGGTCTAATAGTTTAATGTATCTGAGCCGTAAAGACTAATTTGTTAAATAACACAGGCATAATTGGCTGCTGGCTTTTGTGGTTTGTC